>JAKSPG010000180.1 GCA_024405075.1 Elusimicrobiaceae bacterium
AAACAAAATGTAGCAAAAAAAAAAACAAAGTCAACCTATTTTTTTTCCCGGCCAAAACAAAAAACGCCTGGCGGCTAAACCCCAGGCGTTTTTATTGTATAAAAACAACCGCTTACACTATTCTATTTTCTTCTTCTTTGGCTTTGCTGATTTCTTTATCCAACCGGCTCGACAGACGCCGCAACACCGTCTGCGCGTTTTTCGTCCACTCTTTGAGCGCGCGCAATTCGGCTTCGGTGCTTTTTAATTTTTCCATGCCGTCCTCTAGCGCGCGCACGCGCTGTTTCAGGGCGGCATTCTCCGTTTGCGTATCTTTTTGCCGTGCAAGCAACTGGGAAACCAGCAATTCTACCTGTTTTAATTTCTCTTGCATAAATTAGCGCAGTTCCGCTCCTACCGCCGCCTTTAACTGCTCTACAATGCGGTTAAAAGCCGCGTCGGTCTCGTTGTCTTTAAGTGTACGCGCCGCGTTGGAAAACGCGAGCGAAAACGTCACGCTTTTTTTGCCCGCTGGCAAGTGTTCGCCTTCGTACTTATCAATCAAGTGATAGGCCAAATCCACATCCAGCGGCGTTTTATCAAGCGCCGAGATAATCTGCCCGTACGTAACGCTTTTGTCCACCACAACGGACAAATCCCGCAAAGAAGGCGGGAACACCGCCACGTCTTTGGCAGGTTTAAAATCCTGGGCGGAAAAACCTTTCTCAATTTGTTTGGTAGCGAACTCAAACGCCCACACTTCCGTGGTTTTTATACCAAACGTTTTAAGCGTGAGCGGGTGGAGTTTACCAAACTGGCCGATTGATTTGCCGGCGAGCAAAACTTCCATGCAAATTTTAGGGTGCATATAACACGGCACATTTTTAGACGGTGCAAAACTGATTCCGTCCACCGTACCCAACAGGGCTTGCATGAGCCCTTTGAGAAGATAAAAATCAACCGGTTTTTCGGGCGCGGCGAAGAATTTTTCCTGCTCCAACGTACCGCATAATACACCCGCTACGGCGTAATTTTCCACCGGAAATCCTTTGATATTTTGGAAAGTTTTTGTCGTTTCAAAAAGTGCCAAATTACGGTTGCCGAAACGCAAGTTGCTCTCTACATTTTTAAGTAGCGCGGGCAACAACACCGGGCGTAAATAATCCCACCCTTGCGCAAGCGCGTTTTTAATTTTAATACAGAACTTTGAGTCCGCGCCGAAAGCTTTTAATTCTTTCTCGCCCACAAAATCAATGTTTTTGCACTCGCAAAAGCCCATGCCGATTAACGCCCCGGCAAAACGGCGGCCCAACTCAATGCCTTTGGGCGCGTCAGTAAATGCCACGTGTGCGCGCGTAGACGACACCGGGATTTGGTCGTAACCGGCAAAGCGGGCGGCTTCTTCAGCCAAGTCCCATTTGTGGTTTAAATCGCGCCGGTGAGTAGGAGCCACAAACGTCCACTTATCCCCGGCGGCATTAAACTCCAAAGCCAGTCGCGCAAAAATTTCTTTGAGCCGTTCTTCGCCAATCTGCGTACCCAAAATTTTATTGATTTCCGCCGGCGTAAATTCCACTGTGGGATTTTTGTATGGAGTCGGATAGACGTCGTTAATTTCGCTCGCTGTGCCGCCGCAAATTTGCACAAACAACTCGCTGGCGCGGCGCATAGCCAACAGAGCACCGTTTACATCCGTGCCACGCTCAAAGCGTTGGGACGAATCAGACGATACTCCAAATTTCTTAACCGTTTTGTTAATGGTCGGCGCGTCAAAGTGCGCGGCTTCCACAAAAATATCCGTCGTATCTTCCTGGATACCGCTGTTTAAGCCGCCCATAATACCCGCCAATGCGGTGGCCTTTTTTGCATCGGCAATGACGAGGCAATTTTCGTTAAGTACCAGTTCGCGCCCGTCCAATACGGTAAATTTTTCGCCCTCTTTAGCATTGCGCACGATGATTTTACCGTCTTCAACGAGCCGCAAATCAAACGCGTGCATGGGGTGGCCCAGTTCAAACATCACGTAATTGGTAATATCCACCAGCGCATTTTTGGGGTTTAAACCCATGGCAGACAAACGCGTTTGAAGCCACTGGGGCGACTCCACATTTTTTACACCGCGGATAATGCGCCCGATATAGCGCGTACATCCTTGCGGGTTTTGAATATCAATATCCAACGCTTTGCCTGTTCCGGCAATATCTTTG
>JAKSPG010000181.1 GCA_024405075.1 Elusimicrobiaceae bacterium
GGGCAGTGCTACCATAAAGCAAAAAATTCCCGTTATCCAAAAACGCATCAGAACCTCCTAGCAATAAAGTCCTTTGGGGTATTGTAACAAACGCGGAACTTTTTCCCCCCACCAAAAAAGGATTATATGCTACATTCTCCTGCCTGTTGGGCGAAGGTCCTTTTATATTGTATACTAAGAATATACCCCCACGTGGAGAAACAAACCATGATTGCAATTTCCCAAGTGCCCGTCAAAACATTTTTATCTAAAAGTAAAATCCCTGGTTTTGATTATGTAATCAATCCCTACATCGGCTGTCCGCACAAATGCATCTATTGCTATGCCGAATACATGCGCAAATTTACCGGGCACAGCGAAGCCTGGGGTGATTTTTTAGATGTCCGCCATTGCGATATACCGCTACCCCCGGCCAAACTATTTCACACGCACGTACTGCTCAGCTCGGTTACCGATCCATATAACCCGTACGAAAAACAATACGAGCTGACCCGCAAGTTATTAAAACAGTTGCAGTATTGCCAGGCCTATGTACATATTTTGACAAAGTCATCCCTCGTCACGCGCGACCTGGATTTATTTAAACAAATGCCCGGATGCGAAGTGTCTTTTTCGTTTTCGTCGGCCGATGACTCTTTCCGGCAATTGGCAGAACCGGGAGCTTCCTCGGTAGAAGAAAAAATAAATGCGTTAAGAGAACTGTCCAGCCAAGGCATACAAACCGGCGTGATGGTAGCGCCTATTTTCCCCGGACTTACCGACTGGAAAGAAATCATCTTACGCACGCGCGAATATACCCAACACTATAATTTTGACAGTCTAAACATGCGCCCGGCTTACCGACAAAAAGTGTTATCGTTTGTGGCTCAACACTACCCCAATTGGGTGCCGCTGTACACGGATATTTTCATACACGAAAATACGTCTTACTGGCAACGACTCGCCGATGAAATCAGCACCTATTGCCAGCAGGAAAACATACCGGCCGATTTGTATTTTAAAACAGCCGTTGCAACCCCCAACTTCTAACAAAAAAAAACCCGCCCGATTCGGGCGGGTTTTTTAAGCCAGCAAAAGAACTAATTAAACCTGTTGCGGCTCATCAAATCCCATCATCCACGCGCAGAAAAACCCAACGATAAGCGCCGTTACATACCCAAGCGCATAAAACACTACACTGTGCGTATTAGCCAACGCCAATAGCAGCACTATGCCGGACACCCCAAACGGAATACTGGAAGCCACTTGAAACAAAGCCACCACCGCACCGCCCGCCGCACCACCGATACACGCCGCCACAAACGGTTAAAAGAGCGGCAGCGTAACGCCGTAAATAAGCGGCTCGCCAATGCCCAGCAATCCTACGGGAATAGCGTTCTTTATCACCGTTTTAAACCGCGTATTTTTTGTTTTAAGTAGCACGGCCAAGCTGGCTCCTACCTGGCCCGCCCCTGCCATACATAAAATAGGGAAAAGCGGATTGCTACCCAACACATCTAATAATTGCTGGTGGATAGGAATTAGACTTTGGTGGATACCCATCATCACAAGCGGCAAAAACGTTCCGCCTAAAAACGCACCCACCCACAACCCCCCGTGCGCCAACAGCCACTGGGTAAACAACGCCAGCCCATCGGCGGCAGAGCCCGCCAACGGCTGTATCAGTAATAAAGAGACCGTCCCCACGATTAAAATAGTCAACATGGGCGTTAGGAACATTTCCGTACTGCCTTTAAGGCGAGCGCGCAGTTTCCGTTCCACCCAGCTACCTACCCAGCACACTAAAAGTACCGCGAGCACGCCCCCCTTGCCCGGAGCAAAATTCCACCCAAATAACGTGATATGCGTTAACGCCGGTGCATTTAAAATTCCGGCAAATGCCAACCCCAACGCCGGGGAGCCACCAAATTCCTTGTTGGCGTTATAGCCCACAATAGCCATTAAATAGAGAAACACACTCTGCCCCATAATGCCAATTAAAGCCGTTATATTCGGGCACGAAGCAAGTAGCGTTTTAGAAAGGATATTGCCAATGCCGATAAGTAACCCACACCCAATATACGCCGGAATAAGCGGCAAGAAAATGTTACCAATACGCCCACACATCGCACTAATGCGGCTGGAATACTGACGGCGAACGATGGCTTTTGTATCGGCTATGATACGGTT
>JAKSPG010000182.1 GCA_024405075.1 Elusimicrobiaceae bacterium
TGAGGAGCCAAAATGCGCTTTAAGTAAATCTTGCGATACACGTCGGCGTTCCTTAATAAGGCGTAAGGCCTGCAATTGTTCTTCCGGAGTCGTCCCAAGTCCGTCTTGCGGACGCATACCGCCGGCCGGCTGTTCGCTGGCTACTTGCACTGGGTAATCCGGGCCGCCTTGGGCGCGTAAAAAGTCGGCTACGGCTTTGATTTCTTCCGGCGACACATACGCCCCTTGAATACGCAGCGGGGTTTGGGTGGACGAGTCTAGCAGCAGCATATCCCCGCGGCCGAGTAAATCTTCCGCGCCAACGCCGTCCAGAATTACTTTAGAATCAATACCAGAAGCCACCTGCAAAGCAATGCGCGAAGGCATATTGGCTTTGATAATACCCGTTACCACTTTTACAGATGGGCGCTGCGTGCATAAAATCAAGTGAATCCCCATAGCTCGGCCCATTTGTGCCAAGCGCTGAATAGAATCTTCAATAGAGGCTTTGGTTTGAAGCATTAAGTCAGCCATTTCGTCAATAATAACAAAGATGTAGAACATTTTTTCTTCGTTATTTTGTTTGGCCCATTGATTATATCCCTCAATATTTTTTACTTTGGCCAGTTGGCATAAATCAAGCCGTTTTTCCATGACTTTGACGAGCATTTGTAACGACTTGGCCGCATCAGACGCTTTGGTAATAATATCAGCATCGTCACACGAGGTTTTGGGGTCGTACAAATAAGGTATGCCTTCATATAACGTCAGTTCCACGCGTTTGGGGTCAATAAGTAAAAATTTAACTTCGTCCGGGCGGTGCTTAAACAAAATGGACATAATAATGGTATGTACACAAATGGATTTACCGCTGTTAGTGGCTCCGGCAATAAGCATGTGCGGCCACTTTTCGGCCACTGTTCCTGCCGGGTCTCCGTTGGCATGGCGACCCAATGCGATAGGTAAAACGGCTTTAGATTTTGCATAAACGGGAGATTGCAAAAATTCCTTCATGGTTACCGTAACGGTGCGGTCGTTGGGAATTTCAAAACCGACGGTGCTTTTTCCCGGAATAGGGGCTTGCACGCGGATAGAGCGCGCTTGCATGCTGGCTTGGATATCCTGCGTTAGAGCAGTAATGGACGACATTTTAACCCCGGCATCGGGCTGGATTTCGTAGCGCGTTACTACCGGGCCCGGAGAAACACCTGTTACGTGCGCGCCGATATCAAAACTTTTAAGCGTATCTTCCAAGCGTTTAGTGGCCTGGGCGATTTCTTCATCGCTCGGGCCGACTACGCCGTCGCCTTTTGGGTCGTGCAGTAAATCAAGCGAAGGCAGTTGGAAAGTTGCCGGGTCAAATTTTTTAACCTCGCCGTTTTCATCTTTCGGTTGCTCTGGAACGTTTTGCGTTTCTTCGTTAACGGGTTTTTCTTCATGTTTAGCAAGCACTGTAACGGGCTCTGCTTTCGGGCGGCGAATTTCCGGCTTGGCACGGTGAATTTGCGGCATGGAGCGTATTTCCTCGGCTACGGCCAGCGGTGCGGCGGGTTGTTCGGGCTCGGTCGCTTTTGCCTTCACGATGGCGCGGCCCTCGGTTACTTTTTGTTTTAGCTCAGCGCGTGCTTCCATCCAGCCGCTAAAATCGTTGCGGATGAATTCAACTGTCTTTTGAAGTACGACCGACCACGGAATAGCAAATAAAATTTGTAAACCAACTAGCACAAACGCGAGCGAAAAAAGTGCCGCCCCCACACTGCCGACCACGCTTTTGAAAGCTTCAAAGACGGTTGCCCCCACCTTGCCGCCGTTGAGTAGTGAGTCGGTAAAGATGCGTTGCAGGCAAGAAATCAAACTGGCAAAAGCCGATAAAGTAATGGACGAGCCGATGAAGAATAGCAAAAAAGAGGAACTTTTGTGACGGATTGTTTGCACCAGCCAGTACGTCAAAAATAGCGGAAACAATGCCGCCGCCTGCCCGAGTAACTGGAACAGAAAAGTGGCGGTAGGCTCGCTGATTTTGCCGCTTTTGCCGTTAATCCACAGAATATAAAACAACCACACACACACGGCCGCGCCCAGAATATAACAAGCGGAGCGCACCCACGCGGCTGAAGATGTTTTGGACGTTTTCCTGCGGGATTTTTTGGCGGCATAATAGTATTTAGGCATATAG
>JAKSPG010000183.1 GCA_024405075.1 Elusimicrobiaceae bacterium
CTTTCCCCGGCCGAAAAACGCAAAAAAATACCCCGCTTGTTTGATGGACCGTCAGAAAATAAGCGAGGTATTTAAAAGTTACAAACAACTTATTTGCGCTTGGAAAGTTTTTTCTTGCTTGATTTCCGGGCTATTTTTTTTACCGTCTTCTTGGCTACCTTTTTGGCAACCGCTTTTTTAGCCGGTCTATCCGCCGATTTCTTGCCAGGTTTAGCGGCAACCTCTTTCCAACCCTCTAGCGCAAGCGGCAAGACTTCGTCCATGTGCTTAACAGGGATAAGCGTCAAATCTTTACGCACGCGCTCCGGGATTTCAGATACATCTTTGGCATTTGTGTTCGGATACAAAATAGTTTTGACGCCTTCGCGGTAAGCAGCCAGGAATTTTTCTTTAATTCCCCCCACCGGCAGAATACGCCCCGTAATGGTTACTTCGCCCGTCATAGCCAACCGTTTTTTTACGGGCAGTCCGGTCAGCAGACTGGTTAGTGCCGTGGTAATTACACTTCCTGCCGATGGGCCGTCCTTCGGCACAGCCCCCTCCGGGAAGTGAATATGAAAGTCCGTCTTGTCAAAATCCACCTTTTTTCCGTACCCGCGGCTACGCGCATAGGTAAGCGCGGCACGGACAGATTCCTTCATCACGTTACCGAGCATACCCGTTAAAATCAGCTGGCCTTTGCCGGGCAGTTTGGTCGCTTCAATAGACAGCGTTTCCCCACCCACACTCGTCCACGCAAGGCCGGTCGCAATTCCGATGCCATTTTCTTCCGTGGCGAAATTAGCATAGCGCGGAACACCTAAAAAGTCGTGTAAGTTTTCTTTTGTTACAACAATTTTCTTCTTTCCTTCCACGATCATTTTGGCAGCTTTGCGACACAACGAGCCGATTTCACGCTCCAAATTACGCACACCGGCTTCACGCACGTAATCGCGCATTAAACGGGCTACGGCATCGTGCTGTACTTCCAACTGGCCGGACTTCAGGCCGTGTGCCTTCATCTGCCGCGACAGTAAGTAATTATTTACGATGTCGTGTTTTTCGTACTCGGTATAGCCATCAAAATCAATAATTTCCAATCGGTCGCGCAGCGTAGTGGGAATACCGGCCAGCGAGTTAGCCGTCGTAATAAATAACACTTTGGATACGTCAAACGGCACATCTAAAAAGTGGTCGGTAAATTCCTTGTTTTGCTCCGGGTCCAGCAGTTCCAGTAACGCCGCCGCTGGGTCGCCGCGCCAGTCGGACCCCATTTTATCAATTTCGTCCAGCAGGAAAACAGGATTGGCACTTTTAGCTTTGCTTAATCCCTGAATAATACGCCCCGGCATAGAGCCGATATACGTGCGGCGGTGGCCGCGGATTTCGCTCTCATCGCGCACACCACCCAAAGACATCCGCACAAATTTCCGCCCGATCGCCCGTGCAATAGATTTGGCAAGTGATGTTTTACCCACCCCGGGTGCTCCGGCGAAACACAACACCGGGCCGCGCAAACCGTTAGTTCATTTACTTACAGCTAAATACTCTAAAATGCGAGTTTTGGGTTTTTCCAAACCGAAGTGGTCCTCGTCCAAAATCTTTTTGGCGGCTTGTAAATCCAACACGTCCTGTGTCGTCTTGTTCCCCGGCATATCCAGTAGCCAATCCAGATACGTACGCGACACCGTCGCTTCCGGCGAGAAAGGAGCCATTTTAGCCAGCCGTTCAATTTCTTTTTCGGCCGCTTCTTTGGCATGTGGAGGCAACCCGTTCTTTTTAATTTTCGCGCGCATGGCATCCAATTCTTTTTGGAAATCGTCTTTTTGGCTTAACTCTTTTTGAATGGCTTTCATTTGCTCATTCAAACAATATTCTTTTTGATTTTCTTCACTTTGTGCGCGCACTTTGGAGTGGATTTTTTCTTCCAAACCTAAAATTTCTACTTCGCTGGTAATAAGTTTTAAGATTTTTTCCAACCGGTCTTTAATGTGGACCGCTTCCAAAATTTCTTGCCGTTGCGGTGTTTTAACGAGCATGTTGGAAGCCACCGTATCAGCCAGTTTGGACGCATCATTGATTTGACGCAAAAAAGAAACACCTTCCACCGCAATACGACGCGACACGCGGGCATAATGGTCAAATTCGTCTAACACTTTACGCATA
>JAKSPG010000184.1 GCA_024405075.1 Elusimicrobiaceae bacterium
AGCAAGTGTAACCCACCGCCGTCCTCTCCATAAAATCTGCTTGCCGTTCAAACAAATTGTACCAGTTAAAATAATTAAGTATAATAATAAAGGAGAGATTTTATGAGTTGTATTAACCCCGTCGTTACACAACGCGCGTTTCCTATCTTGCGGCAAAAGCCGGCAGATATATTTATACCGTTTTACAATATTTGTTTATTTAGTACCTCCCAAAAAAAAATATTTTGGGAGGTTTTTTTAGCTCAAAACAAACAACAAAAGGAGAAAAAAATGAAAAGACATGTAACAGCAGCCGTTGTAATGATGCTAATCGGGCTTGCATTGCCGACCGAGGCCACTAACACCCCGCAGACAATACGCCTGGGGGTAGAACGCGCCATATTCAAGGTAACTATGCCGCAGGGCGATACCTTACCGTATGAACAAGCCCAAACAGCGGATGAAACGTTGCAAGGTTTGGCCGAAGCCTATCCGCCATATCAAAAGTACATCGAAAACGTACGACAGAAACATGATGCCCTCGTCCGTGTCCTGCGCCGCACCGACAGCTACAAATACTTGCGGAGTCGAAATGCCATGTCAACAATGGAAGATTTAGCTTCGTATTTTCAACAATGGCAACGGGAAGAGGAAGAAACAGCCTGCTTAAATCCGCAAGTAAGAGAACAATGTCTATATGCGTTAAATCATCTGTACGAATACGAAGGGAAAATGATGGGATTGGGCGCGGTAGCAAACGACGTCTATCAATGCATGGAAGCGTATGTACTGGCCCCGACCGGATTACCTGCCTGGGGGAATTTCTACACCTCGTTTAGCACCACCCGTATGCGCATAAAATAGTTTCTTCATCTATATCCCCCACCCTATCGTGGGGGATATTTTTTTTGAAATTTCCCCGCTACCTGGTAACAGTAAGCATAAAATTCAAGGTTGTATTATCTCTGTTTTTTGCTATACTATGTGTAGAAATTATTTTTATTTAGGGAGATTGTATGAAAACAAACAACATGTCGTTACGTACAGGTTTTACGTTAATTGAACTTCTCGTGGTAGTGTTAATCGTGTCCATTTTGGCAGCGGTAGCGTTGCCGCAATACTCCACCGCGGTTGAAAAAGCCCGCGCCACCGAGGCCTTAACCTTGATGAGTGCCGTAGCAGGTGCGGCAGAAAGATACCGCTTGCAAAAAGACGAATGGCCCGACGGCATGAATAAGTTAGACGTGGAGGTGCCCCAGGTTACCAGCGGCGTCTACGGCGGGAAAAATTTCACGCTTACCACCAACAGCAGCGGGGCTACGTTTACCATTACGGCGACCCGCAGTTTAAATAACGCCAACAGCGTATACACGTTGACGACTCTGCTTACCGAAGCCAGTGACGGAACGATTTCCGCGGTGCGCTCGTGCGAGGCCGGCGGGACAGACGGTCAAAAATTCTGTGATGCCGTTACCGCCGGAAACAACTCTAACTTTTAATTGTTTCCCTACATATGAAACTCCCCCGGCTTTAACCGGGGGATGTTTTTTTTATCGCTAGGGGCGACCGCACGCCGTCTCAAACGCAAGTGCCGCACGCAAATTATGCTCATTTAGTTGCAATAAGGCCGGGTCGGTTCTGTCTAGCCGGATGCGGCATAACGCCGGGCCGGATTTAACGCTGCTTACGCAACAACCGCTGCACATCAGCCACAGCAAGATGCTCAACCGTATCAATCGCATGTTGGACGCGGGCCGCCTGTCGGGCCGATTCTTTTAACTGGTGGAGGCGTTCGGTTTTCCGGCCGTTTTCCCGAGCTAAAAAAACCACCGTCCACAGCAAGCAGCAACCCAATATCACCCCACCGACTAACCACATTACGCATCCTTTTTGCCGATAAATGAACCGTCGGCATTGCACAAAGAAAGCGCCGAGAGAACCCGGATTATTTTGGCCAGTAAGGCATCATCTTTGGGCGTGGGTGTTAACTTTACAATTAGCGAAGCCGCCGTTACGACTGCGCCGATGGCGGCCAGTATTTCTTTTGCGTTGGTGTGTATCCAATTCATGTTATTTCTCCTTGATTTCAATGTGCGGATAATCTTTTAAATGCGGCCAAAAAGCTCCGTACACAAATTCACTTGTGATTCTTT
>JAKSPG010000185.1 GCA_024405075.1 Elusimicrobiaceae bacterium
CATAAACAAAATGTAGCAAACAAAAAACGATGTCAAGCAAAATTTTTTTATGAGTTGTTACCATATCAAATTTGCTATACTGTAAAAAATTAGTAGAGGAGCACACTATGAAACTCGTTAGCCAAGAACCCCAGAAAAAAAGAATTTTGCTTAAACTCTCCGGCGAAGCCCTCAGCACCGAAGGCCACCGCGGGATTGACCCGCAATCATTAAAAGAAATTGCCGTGGAAATTGCCGAAGCTTACAATAAAAGCAATTGCCAATTAACCATTGTCATCGGCGGCGGAAACATTTGGCGTGGCGTGCGCGACGGCGGCGGCGTGATTGACCGCGTCAATTCGGACAATATGGGTATGTTGGCTACCGTCATTAACGCAATTGCCTTGCAATCGGCCATTGAAGATGCCGGCGTTCCCACACGTGTGCAAACCTCTATTAACATCTACCAGCTGACGGAACCTTTTGTGCGCCGCAAAGCCGTGCGTCACTTGCAAAAAGGCCGCGTGGTTATTTTTGCGGGCGGCACGGGAAACCCGTTTTTCACGACGGACAGCGCGGCGGCGTTGCGCGCGTCCGAGATTAACGCAGATATCCTCTTAAAAGCTACGCAAGTAGACGGCGTGTACGATTGTGACCCGAAGAAAAATCCTAACGCCAAGCTGATTTCCCGCATTACATATGCCGAAGCCATTGAAAAACGCTTGAAATTTATGGATACGGCCGCGCTTGCCTTGTGCATGGAAAAACAACTGCCCATTCAAGTATTTAACTTGCACAAAAAAGGCAACATCGCAAAAGCCCTGTGCGGCGAAGAAATCGGCACCCTGATTTATTAGTACTTGCCATACAGGCGCGAGGCCTAAAACCTCTTTTAGCGTTTGGGGCGAAGTTTATGCAATACGGGTTTTCATAAACGGTACATTTAGCCCCTCTTAATGCAGTAGTTAAATTAAGCTACTGCCTTTCTGAATTTAAGTACTAATTCAAATAATAATTGCTATAATAAATTAACTCTATTTTGTGAGGAACGTATGGAAGAAATTACTGCTTTACTAAGCAAAACCAAAACCGATATGGCCGAACACGTCGCCCGCTTGGAGCGCGACTTGGCCACCATCCGCACCGGGCGCGCCAGCGCGGGATTACTAGAAAACATCCGCGTAGATTACTACGGCACACCCACACCCATTAAACAAATGGCCGTTATCAACATTTTAGACGCCAAAACGTTGGAAATCCAACCGTGGGATATTAGCTCTCTTAACGATATTGACAAAGCCCTCCAACAGGCAGACCTCGGCGCCAGCCCCGTTAACAACGGAAAAGTTATCCGCATTACGTTACCGTCCATGACGGAAGAACGCCGCAAACAACTGGCTAAAAACATTTCCAAAATGAGCGAAGATTTTAAGGTAGCTATCCGCAACGTACGCCGCGACGTCATGGAAAAACTCAAAAAAGCGCAAAAAGCGTCCGAAATTACCGAAGACGATTTGAAACGCTACGAAACTGACGTACAAAAAGCAACCGACGCGCACATCGCGCAAATTGACGCCGTGATTTCCAAAAAAGAAGCCGAAATCATGACTATCTAGTCCGGTTTACAACCGTTTGCAAAAATAGAGTCCCCCCAGCCGGGGACTCTATTTTTACCCCTCTTAATAAAGTAAAATATACATATGTCTATTCCTACGCATGTAGCAATTATTATGGACGGCAACGGCCGCTGGGCTAAACAGCGCCGCCTACCGCGTTTGGCCGGCCACCAGGCCGGGGCCAAAGCCGTGGAACGCACCATAATAGCTGCCCAAAAAAATGGAATATCCTTTTTAACGCTGTATACTTTCTCGTCGGAAAACTGGAGCAGACCGCAAGAAGAAATTGACGGACTCATGAAACTCCTTTCTCAAACCTTGCAAACTTATACCAAAACCGCCGCCAAAGAAAATATACGCCTGTGGGTCAGCGGCGAGCGTGAGCCACTCCCCCCCGCCGTACTCACCCAAATAGATAATGCCGTGCAAACCACAGCCGCCAACACCGGTCTCACACTCAATTTAGCCCTTACTTACGGCGCGCGGCCGGAAATTTCACACGCGGTAAACGGCGCACTCCGT
>JAKSPG010000186.1 GCA_024405075.1 Elusimicrobiaceae bacterium
CGAGGATACAAATAGGACTAACGCGATATTGAAAAATTGCCAGTAACAACGCGAAGAATGGGAGCGTAACTATGAACACCGAAGACGCCGGTACCGTTACGGTGAAACAGGCGACCGCCCGCTACGTTGATATGCCCGAGACGCGTTTCCAAGGAGGAGATGAGAACACCGCCCTATACAGACCCTACGATGCCACTAACAATGTTCCCGAGCCAGAAACAGAATTGCCCGTTACCCCTGTATTACTGGGGGAGGGAAGGGTAGACGTAACATTTACGGGTGACTCGTTTGCTGAGTTATTGCAAGATCCGAACGGGGCAGTGCGGGTATCTGCCGACGAGCTTTCGGTCCCTGACGAGCTGGTGTCTCTTAATGTGGAGGGAGAGACCTCCGGCCGGTCTTCTCAATCAGGGTTTAGTCTTGCGGATTCAACTATAAAAACGTATGGTTTCCTTTTAGGCGGAGTGGATATCCCGTATCCGGGACCACATACATTGGGGGATGGCGGCTCAACGTTCTCTTTGAAGCTATCAGACGCCAATTGTCAATTAAAATGGGTAAGCCGCAATCGTAATACGGAAAATGCATCAGACCGGCCTATAAAAGTTTTGGCGTTTGATAATTGTTCCACGAGTGGGGTGAGTTGGGTAGAAATCAGCGGAGGCTCTCCGCAATATCCATTTCCATACACGGGGGAATTTAATCCTTGTCCAGGCGGTTGGTGGCAACATTCCGGTAACACATCGTCAGGTATAGGTGCTCCGAGTGCGTCCACATGTTCTTCTGCATCGGATGTAGGGAAGCTATATTGGGCTTATTGGATAGAATATGACGATATTACACCCCAAATGCAAGACTGGTGTAAGGTAACTGCTACTAAATATCAATGTAAAAGTCACCAGTGAGTATTAGTTTAATGTAAGTTAAAATAAAATATCCCCCGGAGAACTCCGGGGGATATTTATTGTTTACAATTTGCGCCTGTTTATTTCTTGCCTTTTTTGGCTTTCAAACAGGCCTTAATAAGGCCGTCAAATAACGGATGCGGGCGCATGGGGCGCGAGCCAAATTCCGGGTGGAATTGCACGGCAATAAAGTACGGGTGGTCGTTGCGTTCCACAATTTCAGGCAGTACGCCTTCGTGCCAGCCCGATACGACCAGCCCCGTTTTTTGTATTTGTTCCACATATTGCGGGTTAAATTCGTAGCGGTGGCGGTGGCGTTCTTCAATATGTGTTTTACCGTACAAACGGTGCGCCAGCGAGCCTTTTTTCAAGTCGGCCGAGTAATTACCTAACCGCATCGTACCGCCTTTGTACACCACATTTTTTTGTTGAGGCGTTAAATCCACTACCGGGTGTTTGGTATTGGGTTTAAATTCTGTGGAATTAGCATCTTTTAAACCGCACAAATTGCGTGCAGCCTCAATAACGGCACACTGCATACCTAAACAAATCCCCAAAAACGGCACGTTGTGCTCGCGCGCGTAACGCACGGTGTTGATTTTGCCTTCCGTGCCGCGGCTGCCAAACCCGCCGGGGATTAAAATACCGTCGGCCGCTTTAAGCTCATTGGAAACATCTTTTTTATCCGTGTTAATGTAAAGAACTTCCACTTTGGTGTCGTTGTTCATGCCGGCGTGGCGCAAGGCTTCATGGATAGACTTATATGCTTCTTGGAATTCGGCGTATTTGCCGGCTACGGCAATTTTAACCGTTTTGGAGGGGTTTAGTGCACGGTCTAAAAATTCAAACTGTTTGGGGTTTACGCGTTTGGTAGGTTTTAGGCCCAGGCGCGCCATGATTTGTTTGTCCACTTGTTGTCTGTAGAACATTTCCGGCACGTGATAGATAGATTTAGCGTCCATGCACTCAATGACGGCTTTGGGCGGCACACTGCAAAAGAGGGATATTTTTTCTTTTAAGTGTTGGTCCAGCGGGCGTTCCGTGCGGCAGATGAGCATGCTCGGCTCAATGCCCAGCTCGCGCAGGCGCTTCAGTTCCGTGCGCATCTTCTCGGGCGACCACGCGCCGGGAACAGCCAGCCCCGGGTGGCTCGGATACCGGTAGGCCTCGCCGATGTCGATCAGGAGGAGGTTG
>JAKSPG010000187.1 GCA_024405075.1 Elusimicrobiaceae bacterium
TATAACCTAACTAAAGTGAGGAGATTTGTATGGAAAAGAAAAGTAGGTTGTTGGGCCATGTAGATGTCAAAGCATTTACGTTAATTGAGCTGTTGGTAGTTGTTTTGATTATCGGTATTTTAGCGGCGGTGGCCTTGCCACAGTACGAAAAATCAGTTATGAAAAGCCGGTACGCTACCATGATGAACGTAGTAGATACCTTGGCACAGGCCGAGGAAGTTTATTATTTGGCAAACAATAAATACACAAGTGATTTTGAAGAACTGGCTGTTATACCTTCGGGGTGCACATTATCCGATGATAAAAAAACTTGCACTTATCCTTGGGGAAAATGTGTGATAAACCTTGTTTTTAGTCGCGTGGCCTGTGCTAATTTGCAAACATTATTTAATGCACACACACGGTATCTTCAACATAGTATGTATCATACATCATATGGGCGCGTTTGTTTTTCTTTTGATTCTAGTCAAGAGGGCAAACATAGTAAATTATGTGAATCTCTAGGGGCCAAATACATAGGAGCAGGAACAATGGATGATATACAGGAAGGCGGCGGACGGCGTTATAAATTCTAATCTTTTTTCCTTCTACAAACAAAATTCCCCTGGGTTGCCTGTGCGGCCCGCACCCGGGGGAATTTTTGCGAAGGATGAGAAAATACTACTCAAATAACATTTCGTCTTTTTGAATTTTGTTGCAGATTTTATTGCACTTGCAGGTGCCCACGCACGGCTCGGGCAGTTTTAACAAAATGCGGGTGTCGCAATCGTTAAAATCGTCGGCCATTTCGCTAATGAATTTGGCGTGTTTGCTGGCCATTTTGGTAAATTCAATACCAATGGTGTATACATTTTCGCGTTCTTTTACCCAGGCCAATTTGGCTTCCACTTCTATCTTTTCCGTGCCGGGCAGTTGCAAACTAATAGAGAAATGGTCCGCCAGCGGCGCACCTAAAAAACTAATCATACGCATGCCGGAGGCCGACAGGTCCGCCAAAATAGCTACAAGCGAAACCTCTTTGCCTTCCTGCGTTTTGTAATGCAGGTTGACCGGCTCAATTAAGTTGCTGATAACCGGCATACGCGGATGACGGCGTCTTTCGGAAAATTTCTTTTTTTTCATATGTTAATCCCTCGCAATTAATAAAGTACCTACTGCTTTTTCTATCGGTAATTCCACTACCTGACCCACCCTATACTCCCGGCGGGACTTGACCCAAAAACTTCCGCTGGAACGTCCTTTTGTGGGTGTTTCAAACAATACTTCCTGGGTTGTGCCGACTTGCGCCTGATACGCCACTTGCGCCAACCCTCTTACTTTATTTAACAAAATATCAAGCCGTTGTTCCAGTATTTCTTGCGGTAATAATTTCATTTGCGCGGCCGGGGTGCCCTGGCGGGGGGAATATTTGTAGCAATAAGCCGTGATAAAACCGGCCTGCTGTACCAGGGTAAGCGTGTCGTTGAAATCGGTTTCTGTTTCTGTTGGGAAGCCGACGATTAAGTCGGTAGAAATAACAAAACCCTCTGCCTGTAAAGCTTTGATTTTGTCCAGTAAAATTTCGCGCGTGTAACCGCGTTTCATTTCTTGCAGTACTTTAGTGGACCCGCTCTGCGCCGGCAAGTGTATGTGGCGGGCTATTTTGGGGTTATCTTTAACGGCGTGCAGAAATTGCGGCGTAAAGTAAATGGGGTGCGGACTGGTAAATCCCACGCGGACCACGCCGTCAATTTCGCTAGCTTTATTTAACAAATCCGCAAACGAAACTGTGCCGTCCTGGTACGCATTAACCGTTTGGCCAAGCAGCATAATTTCTTTAGCTCCGGCGGCCGCTTTGCGCCGGACTTCTTCTAAAATTTGTTCGTGCGGCAAACATTTTACCGCGCCGCGCACGCTGGGTACAATGCAATAGGTGCAGGCAAAATCACATCCGCGCATAATCGTTGCATACCCGGTTAGCCCGGGGGTAGGTTGAGGGGTAGAGAGCGTGTGCGGCGGAAACAGGCCGCTTTGGTCTAATGGATCTGAAAAGTGTGCAATATCTTTCGCACCGGAAAGGATATCTAAAAAAGGATATTGCTTTTTGAGTGCCGTGC
>JAKSPG010000188.1 GCA_024405075.1 Elusimicrobiaceae bacterium
TAACAAATTTAGGAAAAATAAAACTCCGGCTTTTATGCAAAATGCCGGCGCGAAAAAGTGCAAAGCCCGGATCTATCCCAAAATCCTCTCGACACGCCCGCGGTCGAGAGGTCCAAAGCAAAAGCCCCCTCGCCACTGCCGGGGCAAGGGGGTTATATAAAGTGCGCTTTTGCTTACTGACCCGAGTGAAAAGCGCGTAAAGCACTGGCATTTGGTTTGCGTTTGCTACTTTCCATCCCACTGGTTTACTGCTTATAAAACCTTGTAGCGGAAAGCCCACACGACTTGAAACCTCAAATGATGAAAGTCTGAAGAAACTGCTCCGAACGGCAAGAGGGTTATTAAATCACTCCCACAAACTCCCCGACTGTTGGCGCGTCCGCTTGGGTCGGACTTTGGGACATCAGCGCGGTCGCGTACCGCACCTTACCCTGTCTTTGGTTTGGGTTAACCTGCGCTTGGTTGCCCCTCCCCTTTGACACTTATATTATACCACACTTTGCGGTATTTGTCAAGGGGTTTCGCAAACTTTTTTTATTTTTTATTTTGCGATGTGGTTGCTGTCCACCTTTGGGCGGGATCCGTAGAACCCGGTCACTCACCACTTGACATTATATATTATACCACAAAACGAGGTATTTGTCAAGGGGTTTTTGAAAAGTTTTTTCAAAAATTTTTGCGGTGTCGGGCTACCCAGCGTTGGTTCCCGGGCTTGCTCTCTCCCCTTGACATTATATATTATATCACAAATCCGGGATTTTGTAAATAGGCAGATTATACAAACTTTCTACCCGGAAATTGTGCAACTTGCCCAAAAAATCAAAATACCCGCCGAAGCGCAAGACTTCGGCGGGGCCTGGGATTTTGCCCAAAGCCCCACCGGGGGGCGGCGAGGGGGTTAGCCCCTCACCGCGTTGAAAAATACCTTGCCCTTTACGACCGAGCGGTCAACCTTGCCCTCGGTCTGCAGAGTACCGAGCAGAGGGGTCATACGCTGGGTGGACACGTCGAAGTGTTTGGCGATGTCGGAGGTCGAAACGGGTTCGGTGAGAGTCAGCAGATAGTCGATGATCTGCGGAGCCAGATTTGCGTTTTCGGTCTGCCGAGCGGTCGGTTTCTTGTCGGCGGACTTCTGCTTGTCGAGCAGTTCGATCTCGTGGTTGATGAAAGCTACCATGCCCTCATCCTCAGCCACGGCCGGGATAGCGAGGAGCTTGTTGAAGTTGTCGCGTTTGGTGATCTTGGTTGCCATACTTTTTGATTCCTTTCCGGTTTGAAAGGGTTTTCCTTCCCTTGATTACGTATATATTATACCACAAATCCGGGGATTTGTCAATAGGTTTTGCGAAAATTTTTCAAAATTTTTTATTCAACCGTAATTGTCCGGATTGTGTTCCGGGTCAAATTGATATTGCCTATTTTACGCCAATCATCTTGAACCGCAACACAATAGCCGTGGTTTTTTCCCTCGGTTACTTTCCAAATTTCCGAACATTCCGCCGGGATAAAATAACGCTCACGGATTTTTTGCTTTGCGTACTCAATAGCGTCATTTAGATTAAAAAAGTATTTATCAATCGTTTGGTAAACCTTCATTTTTTGTTTCCTTTTTTACCACTTGTATTTCATACTGGTTGATATTGATATAATGACCACATTCCCGGGTCCCGCCCTCGACCACGAGATCATACGCCTCGCGAAAAATATTCGCGCCCCACTCTTCCGCCATATCTAAAAGTTTTTCGGCTTCTTCGGCGCTCATTTCAAAACCGTGATACTCTTCTTTGTGCCAATCTTGCAGTGCTTTGATTTTTTTTGCTCGGGTCTCGTCCATTTTTATTTCCTCGTTTCTTTGATTACCCCTTGCCGGGGGGCGGTTGCCCCCTTACAAGGTCTTGCTTTCGCTTGCGAAATACTTTCCGTTTGCGGTTTTGATAAAGCCACGGATTTTGAGCGACTGTTCTTGACTTGCGGAGAAGAAATTGACGATAATGTGGTCGGATATGTCGATAGTGTTGAACGAAATACCGTTCGCACATGCCCACGCAGTTAAAACAGTCACAGGGTTCGGATTTTCGGTTTTGCGGAAATAGGCT
>JAKSPG010000189.1 GCA_024405075.1 Elusimicrobiaceae bacterium
ATATTCAATATGCTTTTTATAAATTATTATTATTCACTACGTTCATAATAATAATTTACAAAAAGGGAATTTAGATTATATTTTATATTTTTCATTCACTACGTTCATTCAAAATATAAAATATAATCTAAATTCTACGCGCGCGAGGCTGTTCGTGTGCCTCGGCTGAGCCTCGGCGAAGCAGCTTTGGGGCGGGTCTCGGCTTGCGATTGACTTCGCTTACGCTTGTCTATTCAGGTTGTCCAACCCCGTTCCGCTGCGCCCCAACTCCTTGGGGCTTGCGGGCGTACGCTTCGGACTACGTCCTCGCTTACGCTCGGGGAACGGACTCAAACAAGATAAATTTTGTTTTTGTTTGTGTTTGGCGTTGTGTCGCCATGTTCCGCTCTTGGTGTCGCTATGCTCGCTTGCGTTCGCATTTGTGCTCCGCTGTTACGTGTTGTCTGGCGCGTAAACGCGCGTCTCTCTTGTTATTGTTTTAGCCGGCCGGAGCTACGTTGAGCCTCAGCTGCATATGCTTCGCGGCGCTCGCTTACGCGGTAATGCAGCCGCATATGGACAAAAGCGACTTTTTTGCTGCGACGCATATAGTCAAAAATTGCTTTTTGTTTGCGACGCTCGACGGAGTTACCCTCGGCTAACCAGGACATAGGGATATGTCAAAATGTCATTTTATATCTTGACATAACGTGCCTCGGCTTCGCCTCAGCGGACGACCATTGTACCGGTGGTACGTAGCTTCGCCGTTTGTTCCGTTTATTGTTGTGGACGCGCTTGGGAAACGGACTAAAGAAACGTAAAAGATTTTACGTTTTACGTAAAGGATTTTATGGGCGTTTAAAATTTTTTCAGTGTGCGGAAAAACAACCCGTCCCGGTCCTCGGGCGGGCGGATCGACTTTTTGGTTTTATATACCCCCATATTTGCGGTTAAATGGCTATTTATCCGCATTTGACATTTTGGCGATTCTGATGTATACTGATTGTGCCCCGAGGAGCAATCCTCGGGACACGGAAATCAGTACACACGTTGTACGTTGAAATAGGACTTCAGTTTCCGTTCGTTTCCCTTTTGTTCATTGACAAAAAAATATTTCGCTGAGTACCGTAGCGGTTGCTATCCTCTGATAGAATAGCTGTACCTGTTGCGTGTTCAATTCGGTTAGTGGCATGAAAGGAGGTTTTTCACAACCGAAACACGATATACGGGTATGGTTCCCCAAAATGGCAAGAAGAGCGTTAAACGATAAAGTCGTTTAACGGGGGGCTTGTTGTGTTTCATGGTAGTGGATGATGACGGAAAAAGCGAAAACTTGCATAGCAAGGACGGTCTCACAAACCGTCATTCATATGTCGGTTTATCTATCAGATTTCGATAAACAGCCCTGTTTCGGTGGTCATATCTATGACTATATCCTTAGGCACATACCGTAGGTCAATGTGTGAAACGGGAACGGGTATCGGAATACGGTAAACCGCCTGTTGCGTGTTCCGTGAAATTCGGACAACGTGGTATGCTGTTAGCCAATGCCATACGCAACGGGATTCAGAATGGGAATGCCCATAGTCTGTGAGCGTGACAGGCGACAGGTGACAGGTGTCAAATGTTGTTTGCCATGCGATGATACAGTGTTCGGGAGACGGACAAAACCGGAACGCTATGGGTGTACAAATGGCAATGGCGACAGAACCGTTTGCGTGGTTGTATCCGAAACCACGGAATCATGTAAAAGTGTGACCCATTCGGGCAATAAAAGCCAAAGGTAGACTGCAAGCCATAGGTAGACATTTCCGCCCTCTCGGGGGATTCGGCATACAGAGTCCCTCAACCATAAGCCTCTTTTCAAGAGGCTATTTTTTTATAATAAAAGGAGATACCACTATGAACACCAACGCTACTGCTAACACCAACAACTTCGCCACCGCCCTCCGTGCCCTCGTCTGCGACCACAGCATGACCCTCGACATCGTCTCCGCTGATGACCTCGGCGACCGCCTCGTCCCCTACACGGCAACCACGCCCGCGCTCCTCGGCTCCCCGCCCCTGCGGGCCCGCAAGACCCACCCCCACACCACGGAAC
>JAKSPG010000019.1 GCA_024405075.1 Elusimicrobiaceae bacterium
CCCTTTTGCGGGCCGAATACACGCGCCGAACCCAAGGGGCCCAAAAGCGGGTTTGTTACATCAGCTACGGCCATAATTTTTACCCCTTTAAACTGCTTTTTTAGTGGGGTTAAATCTATTTTTTTTAGGTTTAACAAAGCAGTTGCCCCCGGGGGGATTGCCCGTCCGTTTTTATTGAGCAACCGGGCCTCGCACGCTTGGGCCATACCCGCGCCGCCGTCGTTACACGCTACGCCGCCCAGCCCCACATAAATCGTTTTTGCTCCGCGTTTGATGGCGGCAGATAATACTTGTCCCACCCCGTACGAAGACGCTCCCAAGGGATCCAATTCATTTTTTTTAGCGGTGCCCAGCCCACAGATTTTGGCTGTTTCCACCACGGCAGTTTTGCCGTCCGATAAGAGCAAAAACGGCGCGCGTTTGTTTTTCAAGAAAGCATTTTTTGCGGTAATAAAAATGGTTTTGGCGTGCGAGTCCAACGTTTTAAAAAAATCCAAAAATCCGTCGCCTCCGTCGCGCGGACAAAAATCTGCCCCGCTTGTTGCGCGGATAAGGAACCTTTCAGCGCGTTAGGCAGGGCCAGTATTTTCATTTAAAATTTCCAACTGAGTTGGGCTTGAATAACGGTATTGGAGGAGGCGGAATCTTTCAGCTCGTTTTTACGCGGAGAAAATACCTGGCGTACTTCCAGCCCCAGCATTACATCGTCCACCCATGTTTCCACGCCCAGACCCACGGACGCCGCTAGCCCGTTGTTGGAAAGCGATTCGCTAAAATCTATATTCGGCGGTGTTTTGGTACCGTGGTAATTAACGGAAAGCATTTCATACAAAGCGGCGGCGGTTATGTAATAAGCAAATTTGTCTTTGGGATTGAGGTAGTAGTGCCCGGCCACGCCAAATTGCAATAAACTGCCACTGGATTTAGCTTCTACCGTAGTACCGCCCGAGGTGAAAGAGAATGAATTACTGGCTACGCTGGCAAACGACAGCGCCGGCCCGAGCCAAAGATTGCTCTCACGGATGCGCCATAAAAATTTGCTGGAAGCGACTACACTGGTACCGCCCATATCAATGGGTTGGTTTAAATCCAGCGTGTCAGAGCCGACTTTTAGCGTGTTGCCGGTTTTTAAGTCAAGCGGCATGGCGCCGAGCTGTACGGAAAAATACTTGGAAAAACTTTTCTCCGCGCGCGGCCCGGTGGCGGTAGCCGCTTTGGCGGCGGGTTTTTTAGCTGTCAGTTCTTTTTTGGCGGCGGCGGCATATTCCTGCTGGGTGACCGCGCCGGTTTTTACGCCTTGTACAAAGGATTCTTCGTCCGTAAGCGGGCGGGGAGTGGCGGCTTGAATATGCGCCGCAGGTGTTTGTACTTGCCCATTCACCACGGTAGCTTTTTTGGCTTCAAAAACTTGGTCAATGTCCGTATCAAAAGTAAGTCCGCCCGCGGCGGCTACAGCGGCCGCCTCGGTGGCTTTTTGAGAGGCTTGCTCTTGTTGTTCCAACTTCTTTTCTACAAATTCCTGTTGAGCATTTTGGCCGCGGTCGTAATCATATGCTTCAATGGTAACGATTTGCGGCATGTCCACATTGACAGTAGTTCCGTCGTCGGTTTGCAGCTTGAGGTTGAACTCGTCCATGTCCAAAATGATGCCCACCAACTGCGAACCGCCTTTTAAAATCAAACGGTGTTTGTCGGGCAAAATTTGTTCAATCTCGCGCTGGCTAAGCGTGATGTTCCCGTATGAAGTAGCCAGGTTGAGGGTATATTCGGTTTGCGATAAAATAGACCCGCTAATCAGCGTGCCGTCTTTCATTTTTAATGTTTCGGCGCATACGCTTAGCGTGGCCAGGGTACATATAACAGATAAAATTGTTTTTTTCATACGGTTCTACTAGGTAAAAAAGAGGGCGCGCTTGGGCGCGCCCTTACTAGATTATTTAGCTTCTTCGGTTTTTTCTTCTGTGTGGCCTTCGCAGCAGCACGGAGCGACGGCTTGTTTAATTTTGCGCAAAGCTTTGAGAACTTTGGCGATGGTTAAGAAACCCAAGGCGGCTGCCCAGTCGCTAAGCAGGTAAAACGCCAGGGTTACCCACATCATCCGCCCCGTGAAAGCCGGGTGCATTACGACGAGCACTGCTTGATAAATACCATACACAAACGCGATGTAAAAAAGGACCAAAAATACGACGGTAAGCCCTTTTAGGCACAACCAGTTGTGCGGAAGCCATTTGGCACATTTGCAGCATTTAGACATAGTTCACTCCTTTCCTGTAATTAGGGAAATCTACCCCTATAAACATTGTATCAAAAGAATATAAAAAGCGTATCACTTTTTTGTGGTATCTAGCGCGCGTACGGTGCTGGCCAATGTTTGCAGCAGGTGGATAAGCGTGCCGGCCGCTACGCAAAACAAAGCGGCCTGCAAAGCGGCACTTACGTATATTTTCCGGCCCAGCTGCGCGGCGTTTTCACTGGGGAAAACAAGCCCCCACAGCGCGTAAATCCCTACGGCAAACGCTACGTAAAAAAGAATTTTGCCTATAACGGCAAGCCCCCGTAACGTAAACCACATATGGGGAAGAAATTTTTTAAACACGTTGTGCCTCCTTAAGTAATTCTTGTGCGTGACTAAACGCGGCCGATTTCTTGTCCGCATTTCCGCCCAGCATACGGGCGATTTCAGCCGTGAGCGTTTCCCCGGCTAGCGGGGTAATGCAAACGCGGGTGGAAGTTTTATCGGCTGTTTTTTCCACATGAAAATTAACATGGGCCTGGGCGGCTACTTGCGCCAAGTGTGTGACGCACAATACTTGCTTGCCCGTAGCGGCTTTGCGTAGTTTCTGCCCGACTAAATGGCCCGTTTCGCCGCCGATGCCGGCGTCAATTTCGTCAAATACCATTACAGGTACGGTGGGGGCCAAAACGGTTTTTAAGCCCAGCATTACGCGGGAAATTTCCCCGCCCGAAGCGATATTTTTTAAGGGACGTAGTGCCTGGCCGGGGTTGGGCGAAAAGAGAAATTCCACCCGGTCCGCACCGGTAGCGGTGATGTTTTCTTCATCCATTTCCACAGCTACGGAAAATTTAACCTGGTTAAACCCGAGTGGGCGGATTTCATCTGTAATCAGCCGGGCCAGTTTGGTGGCGGCTGTCATGCGCTTATCGTGGAGCGTGCGTGCCAGTTTGAGCAGTTGCGCATGGGCGGTTTTTAGCTCGTTTTCCAGGTCTTGTTCGTGTTCTTCGGCGTGTTGCAAGTTTTTAATTTTTTCGCCCAGCTCTTGCGCGGTGGCCAGCACGTCTTTTAATTCCGGGCCGTATTTGGCTTTTAAGCGTTTTAATTTTTCGTGGCGCGTGAGCATTTTATCCAGCGCGGCGGGGTCCACTTCCATATCTTCTTTATACGCACCGAGTGTTTGTGCGGCATCTTCCAGCGTAACGAGCGCGGTGTTGATATCCTGCGCCAGCTGGGTTAGATTATCATCCAGTTGCGCCATGTTGGTTGCTGCTTTAGCGGCGCGGGCTGTGCGGGCGGCGGCGGAATTTTCCGCCTCGTAGAGTTCTTCATACGCTTCTTGCGCCAATTCCAATAATTTCCCGGCGTGTTTT
This sequence comes from Elusimicrobiaceae bacterium, assembly GCA_024405075.1. Taxonomy (GTDB): domain Bacteria; phylum Elusimicrobiota; class Elusimicrobia; order Elusimicrobiales; family Elusimicrobiaceae; genus Avelusimicrobium. Next base: position 3,607 of record JAKSPG010000019.1, read on the forward strand.
AATTTGGGCAGCGTTTGTTCCAGTTGTAAATCTTCATCGGCTTTCGGAGCGATGTCCTCAATTTCTTTTAACTGGTAGGAGTACAAGTCCAAAAGCCGTTCTTTTTCTTGCGCGCTTAAGTGCAACGCTTCCAGTTTGGCGCGGACTTCCTGCTCGCGCGTGTAAGCGGTTTTAACTTGCGTAAGCAGTGTGGCGTGTTTGGCAAAGTGGTCTAATAAATTTAAATGTACCGAAGCATGGAGTAAACTTTGGTGGTCGTGCTGGCCGTGGAAATCCACCAAGTGTTGCCCGATTCGTGCCAGCGTGGAAACCGTCACGGCGCGGCCGTCCAGTTGCGCCTTACCTTTGCCCTTGTTATCCAGTTCACGCCGCAAGGTAAAGCGGTCGGCGGTTAAGTGATACTGCTCGCGTACGGTTGGCGGTAAGCAGGCACTTTCAAATTCTGCCGTGACGCACATACGCGCCGCGCCGTCTTTAATAACGGATACGTCCCCGCGCGCGCCGAGCACAAAACCCAGCGCCTCAATAACAATGGATTTACCGGCCCCGGTCTCTCCGGAGAAAACGGTTAGTCCAGCGGAAAAATCAAGCGTTAAATCGTCAATAATTGCAAAATTTTGGACGTGTAAGCGGGTGAGCATGTTTAGCGGCACCCCCAGTTAAGTTTGCGTTTGAGTAGGGTAAGAAAATCCCGGTTTGGACTGATGAAAAATCGGGCCGGGTGGCTGCTTTGCGCGATGTGTACGTGCGAACCGGGTGGCAGAGAAACGATCTCCTGGCCGTCTATAGTTAAATCGGCCCCGTCCAACGGTGTTTTGAGTACGGGTATTAATTCCAACTTGCCGTCGGCAGGCAGTAAAATGGGCCGCTGGGTAAGCGTGTGCGGACAAATGGGCGTAACGAGTAATCCCTCCACGCCGGGAGCGACAATCGGCCCGCCTGCCGCCAGTGCGTACGCGGTAGATCCGGTAGGGGTGGAAACAGGTACGCCGTCACCAAAATAGGGCGGCAATTCGCGGCCGTTAAAGTGTGCCTGCACGGTCAGCGCGCGGGATTTATCGGCACGCAACACGCAATCGTTGAGGGCCAGCAATTCTTGGGTTTCTTCGTTGGTAAAGCGCACGCAAACGTCAAGCATGTTGCGTGTCTGCAAATTTAATTTTCCGTTGGTAAGGTCGGTCAGCGTGGTTTCAAAATCGTTTTTTTCGCACGCGGCCAAAAACCCCAGCGTGCCGCAGTTGACGCCTAAAATAGGTACGTCCAATGCGGCGGCCTCGCGTGCGCAGCGCAGCATGACGCCGTCGCCGCCCATACAAATGAGTAAATCGGTTTGGGGTAATTTCTCAAACGAGGTCGCCACGTGGGCGGTTTTGCCGTGCGCGGTTAACCACGCGGCTACGCGCTCGGCCAGAGGTTTGTTTTGCGTTTTTTGTTCGTTATAAAAGACAAGCACGCGCTTAAATTGCATACTCTAATTGTAGCAATTTATGGCATGCTAGGGCATGGCGTAACCACGGTAGGTGCCGCTACGTATTTTTTGACCTTTGAATATTTTTTCACAATAAGAACCTTCCGTGCCTTCGTATGTCATGCCGCTACTGGTCCGTTCTGCACAGTAAAGGTTTCCCTGTATTAAATTAATCTCATTGCTGTTTGTTTCTACGTTAATAAGAAACCCTGTTCCCACGTACGGCCCGCTAATACGTCCTAGCCATAGATCACAGTAAGGATAGTTTGTGGTATTGATGTCCAGTTGTAGGGACCAACTTTCATTTGAGCGGGTATCAATGGCAGAACTTTTCCATTTTGTATTTCCGGTCCAGGGGATGTCTACTGCCAGTTCGTCAAATGATAAGGGGCAACGGCCATTTGCCAAGCGGTAAGTTTCTGTGGCTTGGTAAATAGACTTTAAAAGTGTAATGGCCTGAGTGGTGCGTGATTTTTCCACGGCTTTTTGGTATTGCGGCAACGCCACGGCCGCCAAAATGCCGATGATTAAAACAACTACCAATAATTCAATAAGAGTGAATCCTTGTTTCATAGTTACTCCTAAAAGGGTCGGGCCCGGGTATAAAACAAAACGGCCGCTATACCAAGGCCAGTTAGGCGTGCCCGATATAACAGCCGTAGTTTGCCGCCTAATCAAGGAGGGATACGGGCGGCAAACATTTGACACGAAACAAATGGGTAATTAGTCCACTCATTTCGTGCCTTCAAAACGGCTGTTTTTGGCGCCTAACTGTTCCGCTTGCGCGGTACACTGTATTCTTCATACAGTTCCAAAAACAGTTTCAAATTGTGTAGTAGCCCCGCGGGGGCTGTGTTTTGCTCCTCCCTACTAAATAATCCTTATTATACGGGTTTTTCGGTTTCCTGTCCAGTATATCAAATGATATAATATATTTATAATAACAAGGGGGCTTGTTATGTGGGATTATACCGATAAAGTGATGGACCATTTTAAAAATCCGCGCAACGTGGGGAGTATCCCCAACGCTGACGGTACCGGCCAAGTGGGCAGCCTAATTTGCGGAGATGCGTTGCGCCTGACAATCAAAGTAAACAAAGAGACCGAAGTAATTGAAGATGCCAAATTTGAAACGTTCGGTTGCGCCAGTGCGATTGCTTCGTCCTCCATGCTGACCGAAATGGCCAAAGGCAAAACACTGGATGAAGCCGCCCAAATTACCAACCAGGATATTGCCGATGCATTGGGCAATTTACCGGCTGAAAAAATGCATTGCTCGGTAATGGGTATGGAAGCATTGGATGCGGCTATCAAAAGTTACCGCCAAGGTGGCAAACCCGTCGTGTTTGAACAACAAGAAGAAAAGGTAGTCTGCCGTTGTTTCAACGTGTCCGAAGAAGCCATTATTAAGGCGGTGCGCCTGAATCATTTAACCACCGTAGAAGACGTGACCCACTTTACCAAAGCCGGCGGTGCGTGTGGGCGGTGCAAGGGCGAAATCCAAAAAATTTTAGACAAAGTAAACGGTGCTAAAGCGGAAGAAAAATCCGCGCAAAAACCGTTTAGCGAACTGACGATTGTAGAAAAAATCAAAGCGGTGGAAAAAGTACTGGAAGAAGAAATCCGCCCCAAACTCAATATGGACGGGGGATCTGCCGAATTGGTAGATTTGGCAGGAAATACGGTCAAAATCCGTCTGGTGGGTATGTGCAGCGGTTGCATGAACGCGCAAGCCACCATTAAAAACTTTATTGAAAAAACCCTGCAAGAAAAAATAGATCCGTCCGTTACCGTAGAGCAGGCATAAGATGAAAGAAATTTACTTAGATAACAACGCGACCACCCGCTGCTACCCGCAAGTAGTAGAGGTCATGCTCCCCTACTTTAGCGAAAAGTACGGCAACGCTTCCAGCATGCACACGTTTGGCGGGGAAAACCGCCGCGTGATTGATGCCGCGCGCTTGCAGGTGGCTTCGTTAGTTAACGCAGCTTACGCAGACGAAATTATTTTTACTTCCTGCGCAACTGAAAGTAATGACTCTGTTTTATTTTCTGCGGCAGAGGCCTTCCCGGATAAAAAACATATTATTACCTCGGCGGTAGAACACCCGGCCGTGCTGGAGCCGTGCCGCGTGTTGGAAAGCCGCGGCTGGCGGGTAGATTATATCCGCGTGGATGAAAACGGTCGCTTTGATATAGAAGAATTAAAAAATGTAATAGACGACCAAACCGCGTTGGTATCCGTCATGTGGGCCAACAACGAAACGGGGACTATTTTTCCTATTAAAGAAATTGCGCAAATCGCCCACGCGCATGGTGCATTGTTCCATACGGATGCCGTTCAAGCCATTGGCAAAGTGCCGGTAGATGTGCAAGCGGCGGGGGTGGATATGCTTTCTCTTTCGGCGCATAAATTTCACGGGCCTAAAGGCGTTGGGGCTTTGTATGTACGCCGCGGTGTGCGGTTTGTGCCGTATTTGGTCGGCGGTCACCAGGAAAAGGCCCGCCGCGCCGGGACGGAAAACGTACCCTACATTGTAGGTATCGGCAAAGCGGCCGAACTGGCCCAAAAGCGGTTGGCAAACGGCGTAACAAACCAAATCGCCGCGTTACGCGACCGGTTAGAGCAAGGCATTGTGGCCCAAATCCCCGACGTGAAAATCAATGGGGACGTACATAACCGTGTACCCAATACTACCAACATCAGCTTTGGGTATGTGGAAGGCGAATCTATTTTAATGTATTTAAACGATTTTGGCATTTGCGCTTCGTCCGGCTCGGCGTGTACGTCCGGCTCGTTGGAGCCGTCGCATGTATTGCGCGCGATGAAAGTGCCGTTTGAATTTGCACACGGATCAATCCGGTTTTCATTATCCGATGAAAATACACAAGCCGATATTGATACCGTGCTTAAAGAACTGCCGCCTATTATTGCGCGGCTGCGTAAAATTTCGCCGTTCTCTAAAGAGAACGCTTAGTTTTTTTTGCTATGCGGTGTTAAGCCGCGCGGCAGGTAGTACCAAGCAGGTAATTATCCCCCAGGAGGAAAGATATGAGAAAATTAGTTTTGTTGTTGTCCGCGCTTTTGCTGCCACTGGCTTTGAGCGCCAAAGATACTATTGTTTACCACACCAGCGATTCGCACGGTTTTTTCTATCCGCAAAAAGGACAAGGCGGTTTTGCGGCGTTGGCGGCTGTGCTTAAAAGCGGCCCGAAGAATTACTTGCTTTTGGACAGCGGGGACTTTGCCAACGGTACCGTGGAAACTAAAAACTCCAAAGGGCTCAAAGCCGTTGAGTTTATGAACGCGCTTAAGTACGATGCGGCTACCATCGGCAACCACGAGTTTGACTTTTACGATGCGGCCGTACCTGCTATTTTGGAAAAAGCGCAATTTGCTATATTGGCGGCCAACTTTTTTGAAGCGGGCACGCTTAAACGGCCCGAACACGTGCAGGCATATAAAATTTTCAACCGCAACGGCGTGAAATTTGCCGTTATCGGTTTAGCCAACAACAACCCTACCCAAGGGACCACAAAATACACATACACCAAGCCGCTTGTTGCACTGGAAAATGCGTTAAGCGAAGTAGAAAAACAAAACCCCGATGTAGTGCTGGCTATCGTGCATGATTCTCTGGCGGATGATAAACATGGCGGAGCCGGAGCATATGTGGCGGATATCGGCCGTCAATTTTCCGGCCGGGTAAATGTGGTGCTGGGTGGCCACGCACACAAAATTTTCCAAAACGAAAAAATAAACGATGTTCTGTTTGTAGAAAGCGGTTACTACGTTAAAAATGTAAGCAAAGTTACTATTACTACCGACGATAAAACCGGCAAGTTTGTGTCGGCTAAGTCGCAATTAATTCCGCTGTATATTAACAAAACCGGCCAGGATAAGGAAATCTTAAAACTGGGCGAAGCACTGCGCGAGCCCGGCGTGGATGAAATTGTAGGTTACACCGAAGAGCCCATGCGTAAGCGCGCTTCTAACCCGAAATTTTTGGATAACTCGCTGGATAACTGGTTGGCCGATTTGGGCCGTGCGTACACCGGGGTGGATGTGTTTATTACCAACACTGGCGGAACACGCGTGGATATGCCCCAAGGGGCAGTTACCAAACGCGATATCATTGATATCCACCCGTTTGAAAATACCGTTACTAAAATGACGGTGGACGGACGCATGTTAAAACGCATTGTCAAAAGCGGCCTTTCCAAAGGGCGCACGCGTTTTACCTATTCCGGTTTGGCGGTGAATTTTGTGTATAACAAGAAAGGCAAAGTAAAAGACCTGCACATTTGGGTTCACAATAAGCCACAAAAAAAACAAAAAAAATATACGATTGCCACTAGCTCGTTTATCGCACAAGGCCGCAGCGAAGGATATGCGTTTAAAGCAATCCCGGCGGACCAAAAAACGCAAGTCGGCACTAAAAACATGCGCCAGCTGTTAGAAGACGGCCTGCGCCAAGGTACGCAAAAAGACCCTGTTAAACCCGGCCCGGAAGGCCGCGTGGCGGAGCGGTAATTTATGCGTATAAGCCGTATAGGAACGGGCCTGATTGCGTTGTGCCTGTTGGGAGCATGTGCGCAGGAAGAAACCGTTAAGTTAGATGTTTTTTATACGGCAGATGTAGAAGGATTTTATCACAGCCGTCCGGAACCGCGGTTTGAAAACCGCGTTTCGGGCGGCTATGGCATTTTAAAGACTTTTTTAGCTAGCCAGGAAGAACCTTTCCTTTTGTTTGACGGTGGAAATTGGTTCGGCTCCGCGCCGGAAGCTGCACTTACGCAGGGGACTTATGCCACCAAACTACTTAAAGAACTGCCGGTATCGGCTGCGGCTGTGAACGAGAAGGATTTTGCCTTCGGCTGGCCTGCCTTGCGCGGTATCCTGCGCGAGCTGCCTTACCCCGTTGTGGTTTCTAATATAGAAGTAGACAACCAGATCCCTTGGCCGATGCACGATTACCAAATTTTTACCCGCAAAGGTATTAAGATAGGGGTGTTTGGGCTGGTCGGGCCGGAAACGGTGCGTAACCACAAAACGCGGTTGGCGGGATTTTCGGTGCAGGAGCCGTTGCAAGCCGCGACGGAAATGGTTGCTAAACTGCAAAGCAAAGGGGTGGACCTCATTATTTTATTAAACGGTTGCGGCGATGACGATAATACCGCCCCGTCCGACGCACGCCTGGCCGAAGAAGTAAACGGTATCCACCTGATTTTGAGTGCCAATAAAGACCGCGAAACGCCGGAAACCGACCGTATTAACAACACTTACATTGTTTACCCCGGGGCTAAACTGGACAGCGTGGCCCACATCCGTTTAGTATTTGATAAAAACAAACAGTTAAAAGACGTTTTGTTTGAAGATGTCCCGTTACTGCAAGAAACGTGGGGTGAGGATGAAGCACTGGCACAAGAGGCGGCCGAGTTGCAACAACAAACACAGCTCAAACTCAATGCGCGTGTGTCCCAAACCGAAGAGGAAATTACCTCTGCGTTGGGGCACGAGTCGGTATTGGGGGATTTGCTGGCCGATTGCTTGTATAAGTGGTCCAAACTGGACGGGGCTATTTTAAATTCGGATTCTATCCGCAGTTCCCTGCCGCAAGGTGTTATTACCGAGTACGACTTGTACCGTATGTACCCATACGGCGACAATATCACTTTTCTTACCATGAAAGGTGCCGCCTTTCTAAAGGCGTTGGAAGCGTCGTTGGCGGCAAAGGATAATTTTCCGCAAATTGCTGGGTTTACTGTGCAGTACAACCCGCAAGCTTCCGGCGATAGAATCAAACAAGTCACCTTGACAAACGGCCGTATCGTGCGTCCGCAGGAAACGTACCGCTTTGCCGTAACGGATCACGTGCTGGCAGGTGGGTTTGGGCACGACTATTTTATTGATTCGTTAGAATTTAAAAATACGTTTGTAGATGCCCGTCAAATTATGCGTGCCTGTTTGGTGCGGCAAAAACAAATTACACTGCCTAAACCGGGCCGCTGGAAAATTGTACCATGACGCCCGTCCGTCCGCTTGCTATCGGCCGGGTTACGCTGGCCAACAACCTGATTTTAGCCCCCATGGCCGGGATTACCGACTCGCCTTTCCGCGTGCTTTGTTTGCAAGGTGGGGCGGGGCTCGTTTGTGCAGAAATGGTATCCGCCCACGCGTTGCACTTCGGTAGCGAAAAAAGCGGCCGCATGCTTCAAGTAAACCCCAAAGAACACCCTGTTTCTATGCAGATTTTCGGCTCGGACGAAGCCACTATTTCGCAAGCGGCCCGTCAGGCCCAGGATGCCGGGGCAGATATAGTAGATTTGAATGCCGGGTGTCCCGTGAAAAAAATCAATAAAGCCGGGGCGGGTTGCGTGCTCATGAAAGACGAAGTCAAACTGGCGCGCCTGCTGACGGCGGCTGTCAAAAGTGTGCAAATTCCCGTTACACTTAAAACGCGTATCGCACTAAACCACCAAGAATTTTTGGGCGCACGGTTAGCCAAACTGGCCGAAGATTGCGGCGCGGCGGCGGTTACGTTGCACGCGCGCGCGGCGGTGGACGTACACAGCGGCGAGCCGGATGTAGAGGCCCTCGCCAAAGCGTGTGCGGCGGTAAAAATTCCCGTCATCGGCAACGGCGGGGTAACCAGTGCGGCGCGTGTGAAAGAATTTTTGCAAGCCGGTTGCGCGGGCGTGATGATTGGGCGCGGCGCGGTGGGTAACCCGTTTATTTTCCAAGACATTATAGATGAGTTGTCCGGCCGCCCGGTGCAAGCGCACATCGCGCAAAAGCGGTTGGAAATTTATTTAAAGCTAATTGAAGAAAACGTTGCTTATTACGGCGAGCGCATCGGCATTAACCGCAGCCGCAAGACGGCGGGGTATTGGATAAGCGGTTTCCCTAACGCGGCGGCGGTACGCGGCGAATTTGTGCGGCTGGATACGCTGCATGAGGTGCGAGAGCTTTTAATAAAAACACAATCTGCGTTATAAACAGTAAATGGCAAACAAGTGTAACCGCGCTACAACGTATACACGGTACAGGAACCGATAGAACACCCCTCTCTATCATCGGGATTTTTTCCACCTAAACTTTTGCACACCTGATTGGCCACTTTATCGTTTTGTTTGGCGTGGCAGAACCGTGGGCCGTTCAAGTAAAACACTAATGTATTGGTATGGGCTTTATTTCCCGCATGGATGTAACCAACACTGACTCCGTTAATGTGTACGCTTATACCGCTTGGTAATTTTATCGTATATTCTTCATGCGTAATCGGGCCCGCAAACGAAACATCCAATTCATCTACCTTGGTCGTATAAGTACCATTTGCCAAGTAATATCGTTTTTGTGCGTCTTCTATGCTTCGCAAAGTAATCATGGCTTCTGCCATGCGTGCTTTTTCTACTGCTACTTGATACTGCGGCAACGCCACCGCCGCCAAAATGCCGATAATTAAAA
>JAKSPG010000190.1 GCA_024405075.1 Elusimicrobiaceae bacterium
ATTCCGGAAGTAATGATCCCGCTTACTTGCGATGTAAACGAAATCATCACACAAAAGAAACTTATCCGTGCCGCCTACGAAGAAGTAGTGGCCAAAACGAAAGTGAAAAACCTCAACTACTCCGTGGGTACGATGATTGAAATCCCCCGTGCGGCAGTCTTGGCGTACGAAGTCGCGGCGGAAGCGGATTTCTTCTCGTTCGGGACCAACGACCTCACGCAAATGACGTTTGGTTTCTCGCGCGATGATATCGGTGCGTTCTTGCCGGAATACCTCAAACAAGGGGTACTGGAAAATGATCCGTTCCAAACCTTGGACCAACGCGGCGTAGGGATGCTGATTGAACACGCCGTAGCCGAAGGGCGCGAACAAAAACCGCACCTTAAAGTAGGTATCTGCGGTGAACACGGTGGAGACCCGGCCAGCGTGGAATTCTGCCACCGCGAAGGGTTTACCTACGTGTCTTGCTCGGCCTTCCGCGTGCCGATAGCCCGTTTGGCCGCTGCGCAAGCCGCTGCCAAAGACGTATTGGCCCGCAAACGCAAATAAGTTGTTTTAGAACCAAAAACCCCGCTTTAACAGCGGGGTTTTTGGTATCCTCTCCTTGAAATTTTCTTCTTTGCGCCTTATACTATCAGTATGAAAAAATTAACTTTATGTTTATTTTTGCTGTTAGGGGTGTGTTCTACTGCGTTTACCCGGCCTGCCGCAAGATTGGAGCGTCGCGTGCAAGAAAGGGTAGAACAGCAGCAGTCCGTGCTGTATACAACGGTGGAACAAGCATTAAAACACTATTACGGAAAAGATTACGCGCCGGACCCGCAACGTACAACCGGTTGGTACCGCGTGGACGATTTTTTAACGTGGGTGAAGACGCACCCCCAAGAATTAGAAGATATGATAAGGCAAGGGCACCTTACGCAGGAAAGTGGGTTAGGTCAGTCGTTTTGGTTGCAATTGGGGGTTCGCTATATTGCCTCTGTTTATGGGATAAAAGCAGACTTTTCTAAGTTGCCGATCACGTATAACGTGGGTGACGGTGACGGTCGCGCCAGCAGCGGGAAAGACCGGTTGAAAGTGTTTGCCGGACCGAGTCAACTTGTTCCCATGCTCATCAATGATGGCATACATGAAGGAACTCATATTTTACCTATTTTATCATCGGAAAAAGTATCGGCACATCATTTGGATGAATTGGCCGCTTTTTATTCCCAGTATAACTTTGGTTTGCCGGTAAAAGTATCGGACGTGCAAAATTTTGGACATGGTATCCGGGATGTCCGCCGTACGTATACCTTGAAAGGTGATTTTGATTTAAGCCGGGAGTACAATTATTTTATAGCGGGAATTATACTCAACCCGCTGTTAACCAAGCAAGAGATGTTGGAAAGAGAGGACATGTGGGCACGGGCCTATACCAATATGGCGATATGGACGACCGTGGCTAACCTCATAGCGGTGCGGGATGGACATTATTGGGAGTTGAATACCTTGGATTCCGATATGGAGGGACTGGAGGACGTGCACTTATCACACAAAGGTTTTGAGGGTATTTATGATTACCCCGGGGTTCCCTTTTACGTGGGTGAATACCAACTGGGTTCTGGTACCAAGATCGCCATCTTTGTTCGGTTTGACGAAAACCTGCAGGAAGTATTTTTTGAATATGGTACGCTTCCTACTAGCGAAGAGGATTATTTAGACAAATTGTTTGGGGATAGAGCTCCGGCCTTATATGCTTTTTACGACGCTTTAATAAATAATTTGCCCCAAGAAGTGGTGCAAGAAGTGCGAACTCTTTGGCCCGTGCAACAGAATGGTATGTTTATGATTACGCAAGATAGTTATTTCGCCGGCTGGGAAAAATTTGGTAAACCGTATTCCGCACCAATTACGCAGGCCGTTATCCGGGCGTTAGAACAAGTCAATGCCCCGTCGGTTCCTCCCCTCCCGAAAGGCTATTTATAACAGGATGAACTTGTACAAACGGCAGATAACAAATCTGCCGTTCGTTGTGTCCGAAAACCCCGCGCTAGGCGCGGGGTTCCGTTAAGGTTTCACCGATG
>JAKSPG010000191.1 GCA_024405075.1 Elusimicrobiaceae bacterium
GGAAGCGCTCCTTCTTCCGGATTTTCGTAATCCGTGTACAGATCGCCCTTGGTCGAGGTAAACTCGCCGTCAACCCTTTCTCCGTATCTCTTGCCTTCCAGCTCCCAGAGATTAAGGGCTGTTTCGTTACAAGCCGTATCCATGGATACAAAAGACACGCTTTTGGGCTTGGATATTTCTACATCGCCGCGTGATAAAATCACGCGCTCGGCGCCCATCGCCCATCCGATAGCCGGCGTGGCCGGGCCGCCCATATTTTTAATCAGGGTATCGTAGCGACCACCGGCAGCAATCGCATTTTGCGAGCCGTCCCCCGCTTGAAATTCAAATACGGTGCGGGAGTAATAATCCAGTCCGCGCACGAGCATCGGGTCCACCACAAAATTGATTTTTCCTTGTAAGAGGCGTTGCACTTCATCAAAATGCGCTTGGCACTCGGGGCACAGTTGCATTGTCGGTACACGGCCCGCAAAACGCGCTCCGTCAATTTTACAATCCAACACACGCAAGGGATTTTTTTCTAAGCGCGTTTGGCAATTTTCGCAAAGGGTATCTTTTTCTTTAGATAAGAAATCAATCAGTGCTTGGCGGTAGGCCGGGCGGCATTTATCACAACCCAAACTGTTGATTTTAACGGTATAATTTTTGGCCCCGAACTTGGCAACGATGTCTTTTAACATCAAAATCACTTCTGCATCGGCCGCCGGAGCTGAATTGCCGATATACTCGGCACCGATTTGTTCAAATTCACGGTAGCGGCCCGCCTGCGGGCGTTCGGCCCGGAACATATTGCCGATATAATAGAACTTCTGCACCGGGGCTTGCTGCACAAAATTATTTTCCAAATACGCGCGCACTACACCGGGGGTACCTTCGGGGCGAATAGCCAGTTGGCGGTGGCCTGCGTCTTCAAATGCGTACATTTCTTTTTGGACGATATCGGTTGTTTCGCCGGTAGATTTGACGAATAATTCTTTTTGTTCTACCGTCGGCAAGCGCAGTTCGCTAAACCCGTAAAGCGAGAACACTTCGCGGGCGCAGTTTTCCAACTCAGTAAAATTTTTTGCTTGGGGCTCAAAAATATCTCTAAACCCTCTGACTAATTTTGCCATATAGGATATTTTAGCATTTTAGAAGAAGGATAAAGATAAAAAAAATTTATTTGAATATCCACAAGGAATAGTCATCCTCTGTTATTTCATTGCTTCCCGTTAAACCGGCACAAATCTGTTTGTTAATTGCATTAAGTTTATTGATAGGAACGCGACATTCTTTTCTGCCACGGAAATAGGTGAGTGGGTGCTGTTCAAAATACATTACATAATAGGGTGCAAATCCGTTACGACTAACTGAAAAATAGGAACCCAATGTAAAACGCATATGATTGTTTGGGGACAATTCCAGCGCCAGCTCGTCCATATTGTTTGTGTATGTACCATTGGACAAATAATAGGTTTCCTCGGCTTTTTGTATAGCATCACCCGCGGAAATCAATTCCATAAATTTCGCTTTTCCCACGGCCTTTTGATATTGCGGCACCGCCACTGCCGCCAGTATGCCGATGATAAGTACGACGATTAATAACTCAATTAACGTAAAACCTTTTTTCATTTTTTTTATTCCTTTATATTAACCGGACTCGGCGCGCGACCCAATAAAAACGGCCATCATACCGAGTCCATCCAAAGACACTCAAATATAATAGCCGTGGTTGGCCGTTTAAAGAAACGGCAAGCACTGGGCACAAAACAACGGGTTTCGAAGGTCCCTTTATTTTGTGCCTAAACGACTATTTTTGACTTTGGATGGTGTAAATTCAATACAGCCCCGTATTCAATAAATACGGCTCAAAAATAGATATAAATTGTGGTAATGCGCTTGCGGCGCGGAGTGAAAACCTCCCGTGTAAAAGATTAGAAATATTATATTAAAATATTTTCTTTATGTGAAAGATTTGTTATAATAGATATATAGTTAACGATTTACGGGCGTGTAGCTCAGCTGGGAGAGCGCCTCGTTCGCAACGAGGAGGTCGTCGGTTCGATCCCGATCACGTC
>JAKSPG010000192.1 GCA_024405075.1 Elusimicrobiaceae bacterium
TTTCCTCTACCGTAGGATTGCGGCCGTACTTATTTCTAAACCCTTCCACCCCCCATGCAGCATACGCGCTGACAAATGCCGCGGAAGCAGACGTCCCGTTGACCATGGAATAACCACCGTTTGCATTGGTAGTATATATACCTTCCCCGGGGGCCACGAAATCAATCTCTTTACCGTAAGAAGAACTGGAAGTTACACGCGTGCCGTCTTGCGATGAGGAACCCACCGCTACCGTAGTAGCCAAATTTGCCGGATAATACACTCCCGAGGAACCGGCATTTCCGGCAGGACAGACAACAAATACTCCCGCTTCGTGCGCGCGGTTAATGGCTTGCGTAAGAGCCGTATCACCACCACCGGAAACCCCGTAACTTAAATTAAGTATGACTATTTTATCATAAGGATGTTTTTCATTATAATCAAGCAAGGCGTTGATAGCCGACGTAGCCGCTTGCGGGCTGACCAGGCGGCTGCCATCATCAATTTTGTAAACAAACAGTTCGGCCTCCGGCGCAAGGCCCCTAAAATTGACACCCTGTGCCCCAATAATCCCAGCTATGCCTGTACCGTGATTTTTAGCGTCATACGTTCCTGATGAAGAGGTAAAATTTGCCGTTTGTACATTTTTGCCGTTAAATTCAACGTGGGAAGAAATTCCGCTATCGGCAATTGCAATTTTAACCCCTTTACCGGTTAATTTTTTGGGTTGTACATAAACGGGTTGCGTTTCTTGTTTATTCGTACTCACGCCAACCGTTGAAATAACAAAGTAGGTCCCCCCGTGGTGTGGATGATGCGGGTGTGGCGGGTGGTGCGGATGCACCGGCGGATGCGGCGGTGTTGGCGGCTGCGGAGGAGTCGGTGGAGTAGGCGGTGTAGGCGGAGTCGGGTGTGAATTTAAGTGTACCGCACTTACATTCATCGGCTTAGTGGGAGAAACGCTGCGCGCATACAAAGTCCCCCCCATACCATATATTAATACCAACATCAGACAAAATTTTCGTTTCATAGTAGCACCTCGCATATAGTGTTCATATACATACAACCAACCAGCGGACTAAATTATTGCACCGCATTATTAAAATGTGAAAAATTGTTTTGAAATTGCTACAATACTAACGTACCGCACGAAACGCTAACCCTGGTTTTACTGCGGTAAAAAAATAGCTAAGGAGAAAACACAACATGAAAAAAGTAGTAGTATTGTTAGCTGCTGTTTTGTGTGCCTTCCCCGCTTTTGCAGGCGACAAAGGTATTTTGAAATTGTCCTTATGGGACGATATAGCCGTGGCTGTCCCCAACAATATCCACCAGGTAACGGGTGTATCGTTAGGTATTGGCTCTAACGTAGATACCTTGGACGGTATCCAATACGATTTCATCTACAGCGATGCCCACAAAGTACGCGGTATTAAAACGGCGTGGATTTACAACACCGCCGATATTGTTTACGGTTTGCAAGGTGGTTTAGTAACCGTCAACCGCCAAGACATGCGCGGTATTCAAGGTGGGTTAGTGTCCATCAACAAAGGCAGCATGCAAGGCTGGCAGAGCGGTTATGTAAACATCGCCCAAGGCCAAGTAATCGGTTTACAATCGGGTTTGGTAAACTATAACGAAGGTTCCACCAAAGGAGTGGAACTCGGTTTGGTAAACTGGAACACGGGCCACGTGAGCGGTTTACAACTCGGTGTGGTAAACTATGCTCAAAACATTTACGGTTTACAAATCGGTTTAGTGAACGTCGCCAAGAACGGTTGGTTACCTGCGATGATTCTCGTCAACGGCCGCTTCTAATTGTTTTTTGGAAACTACAAGCAAAAGTACTCCGGGCTAACCCCCCGGAGTATTTTTTTATAATCAAAAATACCGGGGTTCTTTTTTTTTATACCGCGTGTAAAATTGATACAATAGTGAAGTCGTAAAAAAATATATTTTTCCCTGCACGGGAGAACGGAGGAAATAACATGAAAAAACTAGCAGTGTTAG
>JAKSPG010000193.1 GCA_024405075.1 Elusimicrobiaceae bacterium
ATCTTACATCTCGTGGCAAGCCGTTTGGTATAGTGCAATGGCCTGCACATATTCGCGTGCATTTTTGATAACAGCGTTGACTTCGTCTTCTTCCAACTTACGTATAATTTTAGCCGGCACTCCCATCACCAGCGACCCGGCCGGGATGTTCTGCCCCGCCGGAACAACCGCCCCGGCACCTACAATGCAGTTGGGGCCGATTTCGCTCTCCATTACCACCGCGTTCATACCGATTAAACAATTATCACCGATTTTACTGCCGTGCACCACCGCACCGTGCCCCACGCTTACCCCCTTGCCGATGACTGCCGGCGCCCCGTAATTAACGTGAATACAGGCGTTTTCCTGGATATTAGAACCTGCCCCGACGGAAATGGAAGCGATGTCCCCGCGCAACACCGCACACGGCCAAACGGATACTTTTTCCCCCAATGTTACATCTCCGATAATCACTGCCGTTTTGTGGACGAAACAATCTGCCGCCACGGCGGGTACCAACTTATCAATGCGCTCTTTCATGATTTCCCCCTCTGTTACGCTTGTATGGCGAGGCCGACAGCTGTAATCCCCAATAAATAAAAATACTCACCATGCCCGGTAAAATGTAATACACCACGCGGTAGATAAGTGTAGCCATGAGGGCGGCATCCCAATCAATACCCATTTGAGCATAAACGGCCGTCATAGCCAGTTCCATAGCCCCTAAACCACCGGGCAAAATAGGGATAAGCGTGGTAACCATGCCCACCGCAAACCCGGCCACCAGCACTCCCGCTTCAATGTGTACACCCACCGCACGAAATGCAAAAAACAATACCAAAATGGTAAACAACCAATCGGCACAGACGTAGACAATCGTCCACGTCATTTTTTTCTTTTTCTTGTGAATAAGTGCAATGCCTTCGTCCAGCTGGTCTACAAAATCGTCATAGCGGCCTTTGGGAATCAACGCGCGAAACCCGTGAAAAAGCACCTTGTTTAAAAGAAGGAACATCTTACGGATGGACCGGTAACGCCACTCGTTATTAAATAAAAAGGCTGTCACCGCCACACACACGGCACACATCACTACAATTAAAATAAAATTTTTGAGAAGTTGCATCGGCGTCGCCGACGAGTGGAAGAACATGAGTACCGAGCCTTGCAAGATAATTACCGCCAGTACAAAGTACAACAAAACCGTAATCACAATACTGGCTGTTACACACGTGCCAAACGGTACGCGGCGGCGGTTAAGCAAGTGCGCCCGCAGGGCAAACCCGCTGGCCCCCAGCGAAGATACCGCATAATTTACCGTCGTGGATACCAACGCAATACCGATAGCCGCCCCCCGCCCGATGCGCCGTCCCATAATGCGCAGCACTTCGTATAAACTCATCCCCATGGAAACATAAATTAGCACAGACGACAAGACCGACAAAAATAAATATTTTGTTTGTACCGTCTGCCAAATTTTGACAAAACTATCCTTGGCCTGGTAGATTAGCACCGCTAATACCCCTACCGAGACTATAATCCCCAACGTATATAATGAATATTTAAGCGATTTTTTCACGCAAGAACTCCACAAATACTATTTGAATAAATTATATAATTTATTTAAGACAAAAAAACACTTTCCCCCGCAGCAATTTGCGGCTGTTTTTTTCTTACGGGGTTGTATATGAAATCAATTAAAGTCATCGGAGCGAAAGGCCACAATTTAAAGAATATTACGGTAGAAATTCCGAAAGATAAAATGACGGTTGTAACCGGTCTGTCCGGGTCCGGCAAAAGCTCACTGGCATTTGACACCATCTATGCGGAAGGCCAGCGGCGGTATGTGGAAAGCATGTCTGCTTATGCACGACAATTTTTGGAACTAATGGAAAAGCCGGACGTAGAACATATAGAAGGGCTCTCACCAGCCATTTCCATTGAAC
>JAKSPG010000194.1 GCA_024405075.1 Elusimicrobiaceae bacterium
GTTCTGCCCCCTACTGAAGGAATTGACATTATTTTACTCATGGACGTATCTGCCTCCATGCAGAAGCAAGATTTTTATCCCAACCGTTTTGTGGCGGCACAAAATACGGCGCTACGTTTTATCGCCAAACGCTTAAACGACCGTATCGGCATTGTTGCGTTTGCCCAAGCAGCTTTGTTACAAGCGCCACTAACGTTGGACCACGAAGCGTTGGAAGAATATATTTCTTCCCTTTATTTAGGCATCGTGGACCCGAACTTTACCGCCATTGGCGATGGCCTGGCGGTGGCTGCCAGCCACTTAAAAGACAGTAAGGCCAAAAGCAAAGTGATTATCTTACTCACGGACGGAGACTCCAACGCCGGGGCCATTGAGCCGCTCATGGCAGCCAAAGCCGCAGCGGCGTACGGTATCCGGGTGTACACGGTAGGAACAGCTTCGGCTCCCGGGCAAAACCCCTACGCCAACGCAGAAGACGAAATCAACGAAGCCTTGCTGTTGGAAATTGCCAACGCCACTGGTGGCAAATTCTATCGCGCTAAAAACGAAGCCGAGCTAAATCAAATTTACGATACGATTAACGAGCTGGAAAAAACGACTTTTCAATCCGCCTCCAGCATAAACCGCACCGATGCCTACCAACCGCTGTTACTCTTGGCACTGGGCTGTTTGTTATTGGGGTTGTTACTGGAAAATGTATTTTTAATTCAGGTACCTTAATTATGGAATTGTTTGCGCATCCTTTATTTTTACTTTACTTGCTTCCCGTGTTAGCCGGGGTGCTTTTTGTGCTTTGGGTGGGCCATAAGCTCAAACGCCGCGCCGCGCACATGTTATTTACCCCTGTTACATATGCCGAGCTCACCGCCGACCTGCGCCCACAAACAGCCATCCGCACGGTCCTATTACTCGGTGCGGTGGTAACGTTGTTTGTCGCTTTGGCCGGGCCCCAGTGGGGAACGGAAATTGTAGAAGCCCAAGGTGTGTTTGCACAAACCGTGATTGCCGTGGACGTTTCCGCTTCCATGCGCGCACAGGATTTAAAACCCGACCGGCTGGACAACGCCAAAACCATGTTGCGTTTATTAGTAAATGGACTCAAGGAAGAACGCATCGGCATTATCGCGTTTACTTCGCAAGCATTTATCCAATGCCCCATTACAACCGATGAAGAAGCCCTGCGCTACTTTATTACTGCCCTGCAACCCGATATGTTGCCCGTGCCGGGTACGTCGCTAGCGGCCCCGGTTAAATTAGCCGCGCACATGTTGGCCAAATACCCCGGCCAGAAAGCTCTTATTTTACTCACGGACGGCGAAGATCACTCCCCCGAAGAAATTGCCACCGCCAAACAAGCGGCTTTAAAAAGCGGGGTACGTGTTATTGCTATCGGTATCGGGACAACGGAAGGCACCCTCATCCCCGACAAGGTGGACAGCTCCGGCCACGTGCTGGAATATAAAAAGGACCGCCAAGGGAAAACCGTTGTTTCAAAACTGGACGATAAACCGCTTTTAGAATTGGCACAAGCCACCAGCGGTGCCTATATTCCTTACACCACCCCGGCCCAAGTAGCTGCCCAGGTGGACCAAGCCCTGCGCGGGCTGGACCGCAGTTCCGCTACGACAGCGAAACATGCGGCTTATAAAAGCCGTTACCAGATCCCTTTGTTGCTGGCGTTGTTGTGTTTGGCCGGCTATATCTTATGGCCGCGTGGGGTACGTCCGCGCAAAAAATGAAGTACAAAAAAGGTAAAATAAACGTATGAAGACATGGAGCATTGGTTTATTACTGGTTGTTGCGCTTCCTTTACAGGCAGGCGTACGGGCTGATTTGCGAAACGGCGGGAAATTATATCAACAAAAAAAATACGGCCAAGCACCTGTTAACCATAACCAATTGCTCTCCCGTGAGCCGC
>JAKSPG010000195.1 GCA_024405075.1 Elusimicrobiaceae bacterium
CGCATTGTACGCGGCCACAAAGTCGTCACTTGTAGGAAATACGTCGATAAAAGTCGGCGTACGATATACACCATAATTACTGTTCATTAGTCTGTTCCCCCTGATTATCTACTTGCGCGGAAGCACTGTTATCGGTAACGTCACCGTCCATATTACGGTCGTACATACTATTGCTTTCACTAATTTCGCACCACGTTCCAAGCGGGAACAAATAGTTTAGCAACAAACAAGCGCTTTGGCGCCGTTCCAATCCATCGTTCAAAACGGACGATGTTTGGCCTAATACCGCGTCGGCTTCGGACTGTAACATATGCGCTTTCTTTTGGAAAATGTCGCCGCTTCCGATACCCATACCCATCTGACGGAAATTATCGATCGCCTGCATAGCCAAAAGAAATTCTTCGGCATTAGCAACGTTAGTGGTCGAAAGGTCCTGTAGTTCAATACCGGACGCAATCGGAATCCATTTCTTTTGGTTTAGCGCGGCCTGTTCTACGGCTTTGGCGGCAAGTTCAACACTGACGGCTTCGTCCGCGCCCTGAACGCGTAGTCCGGCAACACCGGTCGCGTTCATCATTGCCGTTTTCATATATGGCAAGTAGTCGGCTTCCATATCGATAATAACTTCGTTTAGCGCCTGCCGCGGCAAAATATGTTGTGAAATTTGTTTAGAATAGTCGGAAATGATGACACATTTCGTTAACCATTCTTCGGCCGTTAACGGTTCGGTAGGTAAATCGTATAACGGTTCGCGTTCAATCAAACTTAACCACATTCCGTCGGCTTTACGTTTAAGGTCGTCTTCGTTTAGGTTCGCGCCGCCGGTAAAAGGCAACGGACGTACTTTGGTCATGCGGCCATAGCAATCCAATTCGCCGCAGTAGGTGAAAGGTAACGCGTAGAAACGATCGGTTTCTTGGACGTAGAACACCATAAGTTCGCCGCGGTAGTATAGGATGCGTTCCAACATATTGGCGTCAAAACCGTATGGTAAGTTATACCACGTATAGCGCGTCAAAAACTGTTGTTCGTCGATAATCCGTAAGTTACGTTTGATTAAAGATTTTAAGGTAAAACCATCGTCGGCCATACCAAGCGCGGCCAACGTAGTTTCATCGGTTAGATGCGGTTGCTTTGTCTGTTTCATTTGTTAATCCATCCTGATCGTGTAGATTTTGCGCGTTCGGTTTCCGAAAGTGAACCGAAACGCTGTGATACCAAATTTTGGTAATATTCGGTCATCCGCGCTTTTTGTGATGCGGTTTGTGCGACGGCTTGGACGCCGCGCGCGGTTGCCGTTTGTGCGGCTTTGGCCGAAAGGTCTTCGTTGTCGTTTTCGTGTAAGGCGTATTCGTTGTTCGCGCCGGCCGCGTAGGCCAATCGTTCCTGCGCGTCAAATTCTGCTTTCATTTCTTCGGTTTTCTGTGCGTCGCTGTCCGGATAACCTGCTTTCTGCGCGGCGGCGTCGGCTTTGGCAACTGCTTTAGGTGAAAATGGATCGGTCTGCGAAACCAAATTCTTGTACGCGCCTAATGCCGCGCCACTACGTAACGCGTTTTGAAACGCACCACTGAAATTAACTGTCATACCTATTCCCCCGTCTGTATTTCGTTTTTAATTGCCGTCAACCACTGCGTATCACCAATTTCATTTTCCAACAAAATCGGACGGCCGCAAACGTAGACCGGCGTATCTTGGTCATAACGTATCGTATAATCGGCAATAGTACCAATTACACCAATAGCCATACCATTAAATTTTATGCTTTCGCGCAAAGCCGATGTTTCTGCATCGGATGCCTTGTAATATTCCATAAAAGGAAAATAGGTGTTGTCTATGTTATAGCCCGTGACTTTTGCTATGCTGGACGGCAACGCCTGAATTTGCGCCAA
>JAKSPG010000196.1 GCA_024405075.1 Elusimicrobiaceae bacterium
GGTATTGTACAATCCACCCAACACTCCCTTTTGTCTTCACACGAGCCGCCTTCGGCAGCGATCCGCACACGCTATTTGTTCAACCCGGAATTGAATAGCCGTTGGTTTATTGTCCCAGCACTAAGTACGGTTATTATCGGATTTCTGGCTATTATTTTAACAGCCCTAACTGTAGCGCGGGAATGGGAAAACGGATCTATGGAACTACTACTTTCTACGCCGTTACGTCCGTTGGAAATTGTAGTCGGTAAGTTGCTGCCGTATTTTGCACTCACTTTCTTTGATGTACTGCTTGTATTTGCACTGGCATTACTAGTATTTCGCATCCCGTTTCACGGCAGTTTTGTACTCTATTTAACAGCCTGTTTGTTTTATATTATGGGCGCGCTTGCGCTGGGGCTGCTTATATCGGTAATCACGCGCCAACAACAATCTGCTATTCAGTTTGGCTTTGCCATAGGATTGCTCCCTTCTTTTATGTTTTCGGGATTTATTTTCCCTATTGAAAATATGCCCGCTTTCTTTCAATATGTAACCATGTTGTTTCCACAACGGTGGTTTTTACAAATCAGCCGGGCCTTATTTTTAAGCGGCTCGGGCCTTATTGATTTAATCGGCCCTTTTATCGCATTATTTCTGTTTATGATAGGAATGATTACGCTAGCCATACGAAATTTTAAAACGGATGTGGAACCATGATACACAAACGCATTGTAAAAGGGCTGATTCGCAAAGAATTTGTGCAAATCTTTCGTGATCCTAAGATGATCGTGGCTATCTTTTTTGTGCCGATAGTTCAACTGACTATGTTCGGGCTTGCGCTAACCAGTGAAGTAAAAAATATAGAAATGGTAATTGTCAGCAAACCCTCTGCGATTGCACGGGAAGTACAAACGCGGGCCGTTGCTTCCCGGTGGTTTAAGCAAGTCCGTCATATAGACGGGACTAATGTGGCTGACCCTGCCGCCCTACTTACAACTTACAAGGCTGAAGCTGTACTCGTGGCTCCAGCAGAAGGGTTTGAATATGCCTTAGAGCGGCAGAATAAACCTATTCAACTGCTTATCAATGCTACCAACGCACAGCGTGCACAACAGGTAAATGCTTATGTTAGCCAGATTTTAGCGCGTGTGGCGGCCAGCCACGGGTATCTGTTGGGCGAGCAGACGCGGCTTGCATTAGATACACGTATTTTGTTTAACCCGCAAATGAGTACAGCGGCTTTTATGGTGCCGGCCCTTCTGGTTATGACCAGTTTTATTATTTTGATGATTGTAGGGAGTATGGCCATTACCAAAGAAAAAGAAATGGGAACCATGGAAAAATTAATATCCTCTCCGGCTTCTACGGCCGATATTTTATTGGGTAAAGTGTTACCGTACTTCTTTATCGGTATTGGAGTGGTAACGCTAATGCTATGTATAGGTGTATTAGGATTTGGTATTGCCTACCGGGGAACTGTTTGGCAATTTTTCCTCAACGCTGTAGCGTTGGCCGCTTGTGCGCTATCCGTGGCTACCCTCATTAGTACCATTGCCAACACCCAACAACAAGCCATGATGGGCGGTGTATTGATATTACTGCCGGCTATTTTGCTCTCTGGCGTGTTTTTCCCGGTAGCCAACATCCCGGAAGGGTTCCGGTGGCTATGCTACTTAAATCCGCTCATGTATGCCTGTACCAATTTCCGCAACATCATCTTAAAAGGCGGCGATTATGCGTTCTTTTGGCAATATTTCAGTGTTTTGCTGGGTATGGCACTTGTTTTGGCCGCCACTGCTTATAAAAATTTCAAAGCCAAACTTAATTAGCCTTTCCTTTTCTGCCAGTACTTATACGCTATTGGATACATAAGTTGTCAAAGTTAACCAAAATAATTGTCGTT
>JAKSPG010000197.1 GCA_024405075.1 Elusimicrobiaceae bacterium
CTCCCCCCTCGTGGCGGATATCCACTTTGATTATAAACTGGCCCTGGAAGCTATTAAACAGGGTGTAGACAAAGTACGCATCAACCCCGGCAATATCGGGGCGGTGGAAAATACTAAAGAAGTCGTACGCGCCGCTGCCGATAAGGGAGTAGCCATTCGCATTGGCGTTAATGCAGGCAGTGTCAAATACTTAAAACAAGTCCAAGGCCGCATGGAACTTTCCGACGAAAAATGGGCTGAAGTGATGGTCCAAGAAGCGTTGGAGCAAGCCAACATTTTAGAACAGTTGAATTTCAAAAATGTCGTTGTTTCGCTTAAATCAGACAACTTTAGGCGTACCGTTTTGGCAAACGAATTATTCGCCAAAAATAGCGATATTCCCTTGCATATCGGTCTAACGGAAGCAGGCAGTTTTTTAAGCGGTACGGTAAAGAGTTCTGTAGCACTTGGAGCCCTCCTTCAAAAAGGAATTGGTGCGACAATTCGCGTGTCACTCACCGAAGATCCGTGCTTGCAGGTACGCACAGCGTATGAAATTTTAAAAGCGTTGGGATTACGCGAATACGGGCCGAATTTAATCTCTTGCCCGACGTGTGGCCGCACGCAGGTGGATGTAACCGGCACGGTACACGCACTGGAAGAAAAAATCTATAACGACCGCGCCTTGCGCGAAAAAGCCACCGGCCTTAAAATTGCCGTAATGGGTTGTATCGTCAATGGCCCCGGCGAAGCTCGTGATGCTGACTTTGGCATCGCGGGCGGCAAAGGCGAGGGACTTTACTTTGAACACGGCCAAACAATGTTCAAACTCTCACAAGAAAAATGGGTAGATTTTTTAATTGATAAAATTAACACATGGAAAAAATAAGGACGAACTATGAAATTATCACAATACTATATTCCTACACTTAAAGAAGCACCAAAAGACGCTGATACACTTTCGGCTAAATTAATGATTCGCGCGGGCCTCATACGCAAGCTGGCCAGCGGACTGTACGAATGGTTACCGCTGGGGCTACGTGTACTTAAAAAAGTAGAAAATATCGTGCGCGAAGAAATGGATAAAGCCGGCGCGTGCGAAGTGTGGTTACCTGTCGTACAACCTAAAGAGCTGTGGGAAGAAAGCGGCCGCTGGACCTTTTACGGCAAAGAACTCTTGCGCTTTGAAGACCGCAAAAAAGCCGAGTTTTGTATCGCCCCCACCGCCGAAGAAGTCATCACCGATTTAGTACGCAAAGATATTTCTTCCTACAAACAGCTCCCCATTTGTTTGTATCAGTTCGGCACCAAATTCCGCGATGAAATCCGCCCCCGCTTTGGCGTGATGCGCGCGCGCGAATTTTATATGAAAGACGCCTACTCTTTTGCCGCCACAGACAAAGATGCCTCCAACTGGTATCAAAAAATGTATGATGCCTACCAACGCATTTTTACGCGCTGTGGCTTTGAATTTGCCGCGGTAGAAGCGGATACCGGATCAATTGGTGGGAATTTTTCACACGAGTTTATGGTCCTGGCCGACACTGGCGAAGATACCATCGCCGCTTGCCCGGCCTGCGGCTATGCGGCGAACACGGAAAAAGCGGAAATTCTCCCCCCTGCTGAAGAAAAAATAAACGAAGCCGACCTTAAACCCATGGAAAAGCGCAGCACCCCCAACGCACACACCGTGGAAGACGTAGCGCAACTGTTGGGCGTAGCGACGGATAAGTTAATCAAACTGCTTGTCTTTACCGCAGACGATAAACCCGTGGTGGCTCTTGTGCGCGGCGACCACGAACTCAACGAATTTAAATTTAAAGCCCTTTTAAAGTGCAACACACTGGAAAAAGCCAGCGAGGAAGTGTACACGCAAGTAACATCTTCTCCTGTCGGATTTGCGG
>JAKSPG010000198.1 GCA_024405075.1 Elusimicrobiaceae bacterium
TTGACAACCCGCCAAGGGCAACACGCAACCAACCAAACAAACCGCAACCGAACATGTGTTCGGGAGTGTTGACCATTGGCAGGGGTGGCAAGTGGTTGCCCCTACGCAGGGACAGCCTATTGACCACCGTATAGGGTACGGCTTTTTATAGTGCCGCTCCTTGTTCTCTGTGCCGCTTTTCGCCCGCGGCCAAGGATTGGCCAAATGCCCGCGCAGATATGCGCCGAAAATCCTCCGTTTGTTTTTGGACGGAACAAATCAAAACCGCTGACGGCGGAAAAGGTTATGTTTTCCGCCGAGCACCTTTCAGAAGCGTTGGAGTGCTAAACCTGTTCCGTGTGTTCGGTGTTTCTTTTTTGCGGCGGAACGCTTCACCGCAACACCCACAAGAGCAAAAGAAAAAAACCCTTGTGAGTGTGGCACAAGGATTTAATTCGTATATCAAGCGGGAAAGAAGCCCGCAAAGATAACCATATAGGAATTTTCGTCTGTGTCCACACTACACAAGTAGATAATAGCACAGCTCTTTTTAAATTTCAAGCCCTTTTTTAAAATTTTTTCGGCGAAATGTATATTTTTTTGAAAAATGAATAAAAATTCAAAATCAATATTTTACCCGTTTTCGGGTAAAATAATAGCGTAGCTATTATTTTTCAGATAGCTTTTTGTCCGTTCCGAGCTTGTTTCTGTCGGTAAAGTCCGAAAAATGGGACTTTGTGCAGGTTGTCTCTGACAGCGTTTCCCTTGGGGCGTTGTCAAGGGTGGCCGCGCCACTTGCGAAGCCCTTGACATAAGCACCAAAGCACCATAATAAAAAAATGAGCTTCGGCACACCTGCCCGAAGCCCGTAATTTCTTACGGCAACCCGCCCCGCCCCTCTCTCACTTTGGGGCGGGTGCGTAGGCGGTAGCTTGGCGCAGGCGGCAACGCCGCCGAGCACAAGCCCGCCGAAGCGGGCGGGATATGAGCGGAGCGCAACCGCGCCGCCTTTGTGGCGCGGTTGGTGCGGAGCGTGATTGACCGAAGCACGGCAAGGCGACCGACGCCCTAAGCGGCGGCGACGAAGCCGAGCGAGAAACCTTTTTTTATATCAAAGTTAGAGTGGTTGTACTCGTTATCCTCAGCGCACCCGCGACAGCGTTGCTATCCGTTCGCAGACAGACAGCAAAGAGAACAAACAGCGAAAGCCGTAGGCTCGGCCATTTGGCCGACAAGGGAAAAAAAGGAAAGCCGCAAGCGGCTTTGATTTATAAAAAGGCTTACGCCTTTATCACGCTTGCAGGCTTTTATTTTTTTATCCTTGTAGCTGTTTGTTATCTTTGCGGACGGAAAAACCTCCGCCCTTTTGGACGGAGGAAAAGCGATATTAAGGAGAAATCTCCGATTAAGTCAGCGGCTCAACAGAGGTAAAACGAAAAGTCAGATTTTCATTTTCAAGCGCAACCGCCAAACTCTCTCTAAGTCCTATTATATCAGATGTTTCGGCTTTTGCCAAGATATGTATTACATATTCTTTCGGTTTTTCTTCCGCTACAACAATATCAAGACTGCTCATTCTTTCCGCCCTCCGTTGTTGCTCTCATTTCCGCGACAATATCAAGGATATTTTCGCCTATGCTTTGCAGTAAGTCCAAGTATGAATTTATAAGCCTGTCAAGCTCGTCCATAGTCCGCCCGCCTTTTTTCTTCAAGTTAAATTGAGGATATTTCATTTTTGTAGATATGGGGCTTTCGGGTAAGTATGCCCGAAGCCCTGTTGTTTCATTGTGTCCGTTGTCGGTTATGTCAAGGGCTTCGCAAGTGTCCCAAGTAGGGACACCCTTGACAACCCGCCAAGGGCAACACGCAACCAACCAAACAAACCGCAACCGAACAT
>JAKSPG010000199.1 GCA_024405075.1 Elusimicrobiaceae bacterium
CAGGGCTTCGGCCACCCGCGAGGCGGGCAAACCGATACCAGCATTGGCATGTGTGTTTTGCCAAAGAATTTGCGGCCCGGGCTGGAACGAATCGTTCGCGGCTAGAGCCGAGCGGGAAAAAGGCGTTTTCCGGCCGAATATATGGGCCAACCGTCCTACCAATTCCGTAAGTGGGTTAGTTGTAAAAATTTGGGGGATAGCCGCCGGCAAGCGGGCTTTATCCGCTGATAAATCCGCCAATGAAGGCGGTGTGATAAAAGGAAGCATTAAAAATAAAAACAATGCAATACATGCCGAAGATATCAGATATTTAATCCATTTTTTCATAGTAGTTTTTTTGCCTGTCGGGCCTCAATTTGCCCTGTTTATAACCATAGTTTAGCCGTTTAGAAGTAAGTTTTCAAGGGTATTAAGCCCTAGTAGCCGGGTAGGTCCTAATGTACCAGGCGGTTAATAAGCTGTTTCAAAATTGTCCAACAGCGTTTGACGTGCTGCACGAAAAAATTCCCCGACGTTTGAGGCAGTTGGGCCGTGGCCGCCTTGGCATCCGGCAGTTGATAGCCGGCATTTTGCACCAAGCGGATTAAATAATCCGACGGGACTGAAAAGTTTAGATTTTGGTTATTCTCCCCCGGGAAGCTGGCGAACACGACGGAAATTACGTTTCCTTTCTCGTTAAACACGGGGCTTCCGCTGGAACTGGGTGAAACCGGTGCACTGATTTGATGCCACAATAAACCGCTTGAGGTTTGACGTACCTGGCTGATGATCCCGGCGGAAACGGTATTTTGCAACCGCCGCGGGTTGCCGATGACGGTAATCCCTTCGCCGGGCAGTACCGGGGCCGATGATTCCACCGTTACGGTAGGCAGTTGCCGGGCGTCTATTTTAAGTAAAGCCAGATCTACCTCTTTAGAAACGGCTACCGTTTTGGCCTCGCCGGAAACGGCCCCGTTGCTAAAGGTAATGTTGATGTACAAGGCATTTTCGCAGACGTGGCGGTTGGTGGCGATTAAACCGTCGGGCGTGAGGACGAACCCCGTGGCGGTAAGGGTGCCGCCTTTTTGTGTAAGTACATTGACGGCCACTACAGCAGGTGCGTTTTGTTGGACGATGAGCACGTGATTAGGTTGGGCCTGCCCCAACCCGGTAAAAACTAAAGTGATGATTAAAACAAGGTATTTCCGCATACTTTGATTATATAATAACTGGAAAGCTAATTGAAATAAATGCGCATAAATTGTACACTAATTAGACAGTAAGGAGTAAGTACTTATGGAACAATTCTATGTAAGCCGTAAAAAATACGAAGCGCTGGTAAGCGAACTAAACCATTTAAAAGAAATCAAAGCGCAGCTTTCTAATGAAATCGGCGAAGCCGCCGCGCAGGGAGACTTGAAGGAAAACGCCGAATATCACGCCGCTAAAGAAAAACAGGCGGAAACATTACTACGCATCCAGGAATTGGAAACGCGTTTGCGTAATGCGCAAATCACGGATGATTTGGCTGTAGACAAAAGTAAAGCCCGCATCGGCGCGACGGTGACGATTAAAGATTTGGACGCTGATATTGAGTTTACCTACACGCTTGTAGGGTCTATGGAGTCCAACCCGGAAAAGGGGTTGCTATCTGTTAAATCGCCGCTTGCCAACGGTGTGCTGGGGCATGCGCAGGGCGACACGTTTGAGGCCATCCTGCCGCGCGGACCGAAAAAGTATAAACTTATCAAGTTGGAATATAAGTAATTATTTGTGTTGGTTTGATAAAAACATCCCTCCGGGTTTTCTGCCGGGGGATGTTTTTTATGACCCGGAAAACGGAAAAAAAACCGAGCTTCTCAACTGGACCAATTCCGATCTGAC
>JAKSPG010000002.1 GCA_024405075.1 Elusimicrobiaceae bacterium
CAAGGGTTTTACCCGCCTGTGAAAAACCCCCCGCTATGCGGGGGGATATTTATTTGTCCTCCTTGGCTACTACCGGCGGGGGAAGTTGTTGCGCAGTAAAGCAACATAATAAAAAGAGTGTGGCTACAAATAAGTGAAAGTCTGCTCCCAAAATGCCTGGGCCCGGCAAGGGCCTTTCCGCATATATTTTTCTCTCGCTCGTCATCCCGCAGCGTTTCTCCCCTTCCGTCATCCCGCAGCGTTTCTCCCCTTCCGTCATCCCGCAGTGTTTCTATGCGGGATATAGCGAGAGAAAAAAATAAAACTTGACTTTGTTTTTTTTTTTGCTACATTGTGCATATAAGCCCATTTGTGAGGAGGGATATATATGCAAAATAAAAGTGGTTTGTTGAGCCGTTTAGACGTCAAGGCATTTACGTTAATTGAATTGTTGGTTGTTGTGTTAATTATTGGTATTCTCGCGGCGGTGGCGTTGCCGCAATACCAAAAAGCGGTGGATAAAACTAGATTCATGCAAGCATTAACTATGCACAAGGCGGTATATGATGCCCAACAAGTTTTTTATTTAACGAACGGTCGCTATGCTGAAACATGGGGGGAGCTGGCCGATTTGGATTTACCCACACCTGCCAGAGAAGGCGGGGATAATGATACGTACATTTTTTGGAATTGGGGATATTGTTTTTTGTCCTCTAACGCATATGGTGGTTGTGGGATAAACCTTCCGGACGGTCCGGCCAGAACATCACAATATTGGTCCAGCCGTAACAAAGATTGTTATGCCCCTAAAATTTCCGCGCGTGCCCAGCGGACGTGCGAAGCTGTCACGGGGAAAAGTTTTTCCCAAGCTACTTCTGTTAGTAACGATTACGTCTATTCTTTTTAGGAAATTATCTAAAAAATCTCAAAGTTCTTTATGTAGCACTTTGAGTGCGGCTTTTTCTTTGGCTACCGGCAGACACTCTTGCACGCGGTAACAGCGGTTTTGGGTAAGTTGTTTGAGAGTTTCAATGTCTACGTCGGTTAATACTTCTTTATCGTACGTGGTACGAAATTCGTATTCCAGCCCGCTTTGGCGAATCAGGTCCATGGAGCGCACCAAAATTTCCGGCTTGGTATCCACGCCGGTAATTAAGCTGTACTTTTCCAGCGGAGCTTTTAGGGCCATGGCAATATAATCCAGCAGTTTTTTATCAATCAGCTCTTGGAGCATGTCCGGCCGGGAGCCGTTGGTATCCAACTTCACAGCGTAGCCCAGTGCTTTGATTTGGGCGATAAAGGCGGGTAAATCGTCATGCAGGGTGGGTTCTCCGCCGGAAACAACAACGCCCTCCAGGGTACCCTGGCGGCGTTGTAAGAAAGAGAAGATTTCTTCGCTGGTGGCGGACTCGGTAAACAGGTGCGGGTATACTAATTCCGGGTTATGGCAATAGCGGCATCTGAAATTACACCCTTGGGTAAAAATCACAGCTGCCGGCCGGCCCGGGAAATCAATGAGCGTAAATTTAATAAGCCCGCCGATTTTCATCCCAAATCCGCCGTCAACGAATCAAACTTATTTGTCGCTGGCGCAATCGCAATCGCAACCGCAGCCGCACGTGCAGGCCACGTTCATGTTTTTGCGCATTTCAAATTCTTCTTTTTTGCCTTTGTTCCAGTTTTGCACCGGGCGCAAATAACCTACTACGCGCGAGTACACTTCGCATTTGGAACCGTGGACGTCGTTCATTTCTTGTTTAAGTTCGGAAATCTTGTTTTCAACAGCTTTTCTTTCTTGTGCAGTCATAATTTTGTTCTCCTAGTTGTCTTTCCCGGGCGGGGTCCGCCGGGGCTTGCGGGACCGTGATAACCCGCTTTTTTATTATCTATTTTTAGAGTTGCGTTTGCAACTGCTTTTTTGGGTTAGCCTGCCTGGCAAACTAACCCAAAAAAGGTATTGAATTATTTGCTGTAGAGTTGCTCTTCCAGCAGCCTTACTTTGCGGTCCAGCTCTTGCATGCGCTCGGCCTTGCATTTGGGGCATTCAAAATGTTCGCCTTCAATGTATCCGCACTTGGGGCAGACACTAAATGTAGGCGTAATGGAGAAGTACGGCAAGGTGTACTTTTCGCACACCGTGCGGATGAACTTCTTCATGGCTTCCAGATCTTTGATACGCTCGCCGGTAAATATGTGCTGTACCGTGCCGCCGGTGTATTTGGATTGGATGGTGCTTTGCAAGTCCAACATTTCAAATACGTCGTCGGTATAGTTGACAGGCAGCTGCGACGAGTTGGTGTAAAAAGGCTGGTGGCCTTGTTTGTACAAATCTTCGTTGGCGCAGATGATTTCGGGGTAGCGCTCTTTATCCAGTTTAGCCAACCGGTACGAGGTCCCTTCGGCCGGGGTGGCTTCCAGGTTGTAGTTGTTGCCGGTCTCTTCTTGGAATTTGACGAGCGTTTCGCGCATAAACGTAAGCACTTTTTCGGCAAATGCGCGGCCCTTTTCGGACCCGATATCTTCCCCGATCAGGTTGACGGCGGCTTCGTTAAGCCCCACCAGCCCAATGGTAGAGAAGTGGTTTTTCCAGTATTCGTTGAAGCGTTGGCGCACCGAGCGCAGGTAGAAACTCATGTACGGATAGAGATTTCCTTTCGTGAATCGCTCAATAACTTTACGTTTAATTTCCAGACTGGTTTTGGCCACTTCCATGCGGTCTTTTAAGTTAGCGAAAAATTCTTCTTCGTTCTTGGACAGGTATCCCAAACGCGGTAAGTTAATCGTTACCACGCCGATAGAGCCCGTCAGCGGGGCAGAGCCAAACAAGCCGCCGCCGCGTTTGCGCAGTTCGCGGTTGTCAATGCGTAAGCGGCAGCACATGGAGCGCGCATCTTCGGGGTTCATGTCCGAGTTAATAAAGTTGGCAAAATACGGGATACCGTACTTGGCGGTCATTTCCCACAGCGGGGTCAGTTTGGGGTTGTCCCAATCAAAATCGCGCGTAATATTATAAGTGGGAATGGGGAACGTGAACACACGGCCCTTGGCATCACCTGCGAGCATCACTTCGCAGAACGCGCGGTTGAGCATGTCCATTTCCGCTTGGAATTCGCCGTATGTTTTATCCTGCAATTTGCCGCCGATGATGACCGGCTGGTCCTTATAATAGGACGGAACAGTCAAGTCCAGCGTTAAGTTGGTAAACGGCGTTTGGAAACCTACGCGGGTGGGCACATTGACGTTAAACAAAAATTCCTGCAAGGCTTGTTTGACTTCTTCGTACGTCAACTTATCATAATAGATAAACGGCGCCAAGAGCGTATCAAAGTTGCTAAACGCTTGCGCACCGGCACTTTCGCCTTGTAACGTATAGAAGAAGTTGACCACCTGGCCCAGCGCGGTGCGCAGGTGCTTGGCGGGTTTGCTTTCCGCCTTACCGACGACGCCGGTAAACCCGCTTAATAGTAAATCTTGCAAATCCCACCCTACGCAATACGCGCCCAACAGCCCTAGATCGTGCAGGTGGAAATCTCCTTCCGAGTGCATGCGTTTGACGTTGGCCGGGTAGATTTTATTAAGCCAGTAAATTTTGCTGATTTCGGACGATATATAATTGTTCAGCCCTTGCAGCGAATAGCCCATGTTGCTGTTTTCGTTGACTTGCCAGTCAATTTGTTTTAAGTACTGGTCCACCAAGTCCACATTAAACTTAGAAGAAATTTCGCGCATGCGGGCGTGTTGGTCGCGGTACAAGATGTATGCTTTGGCTGTTTTGTGGTAGTTGGAGGTTAAAAGTACATCTTCCACAATATCTTGCACATTTTCTACGTTGGGAACCGTGTCCGAATAAAGTTGTTGTGTGATGTTTACCGCGCGGATGGTTAATTTGCGGGCGGTGTCCTCATCAAATTCGCCGGTTGCTTCGGCTGCTTTCGCGATAGCTTTGGTAATTTTTTTAGGGTCAAAAGGTTGCGTACTGCCGTCTCTTTTGACGATATGGGTAATAACTTCCGAATTTTCCATAATTGTTTGTCCTAGGTAAAGTGTCCGCTGAAAAGTAGCGGCAACTAAAATTTTGGCAAAAACAAACCAAAAATGCAAATTACGACGGAGCGTTTTGGTTTGCTTGCAGCATAAAAAATAAACTCCCGACGAGAAAAAACAAACAAGCGTTGGTTTTGTGTGAAAAAGTTTTTCTTTTTGCTTAGTAGTAATTATTACTAATAAACAAAACCCTGTCAACCCGATTTTGAATAATTACGAAAAAATAAGCAAATCCGGCTTTTCTGGCGGGGGATGAAAATAGTGGCAGACGCATAGAAGATCAAATTTTTCATCGGAACAGGTATTTTATTCTTTTTTTACCTTGACGGGTGCGGCGCAAACTGGTTTAATTTAACATACAGGAGGAATTATGGATTTTTACCAAGGATGTGTACTGGCGGCTGTGGTCGCTTTTGTTGTTTTAGTCATTTTTGCCGTGCGGACGATTATTCAAATTGCGCACACGGCCGAAGCGGTGGAATATTTAGCTATTTCCGCAGCGGAAAAAGTGGACCAAACGCAAAGTGCGTTTGCGTTATTGGACAGCGTGTCCTCTTTTTTGAACTCGGGCGTATTTAAAGCGGCTAAGGCGGGAATGGAGCTGGTAAATCGTTTCCGCAAGGAGAAATAAACAGCAAGCAGTTCGTTTCTTTGTTGTATTTATTGTAGTTCGCAAAAGAGATTCTTTTGCGAACTTTTTTTGTCGGTAATTTTCAAAAGGGCTTGACATCGTTTTTTTTTTTGATACCATACGGCTATAACCTAATTTACACGAGGGGATACGTATGAAACAGAAAAATGGTTTGTTGAGCCGTTTAGACGCAAAAGCGTTTACGTTAATTGAGTTATTGGTGGTGGTTTTAATTATCGGTATTTTGGCGGCTGTTGCGTTGCCGCAATATCAAAAAGCGGTGGAAAAATCGCGTGCCACGCAGGCCCTGGCATTACTTAGAACAGTTGCTCAGGCAGAGGAAAATTATTTCCTTGCTAACGGATCTTATACAGGACGGTTAGATGACTTATCAGTTGATGTGCCTTGGACCGGAACCGAACAATGGCGTTCAGGTCTTGCCGGACATTCTAACGGGGAATGGACGCTCCAGCTTAATGCATCGTATGGGGTATATATGGGACGTTTATCAGGCAAATATGCCGGAGTTGGGTTTGTATATTTATTAAGTGATTTCTCCACGGCGTTAGCACCCTATAAGGGTAAAATCGTTTGCGCCGAACGGGTAGGTGACGGTCTAGTGTACCAAGGTAGCCAAGGAAGTTATTGCGGCAAAGTGATTTCTATTTCTTCGCAGAAAATATATGATGATGGCGGTACGCGTATGTGGTTAATGCCTTAAGAAGCAAATATTAGTTGAGCCACCACACCCCAATCGTTAAGTACGTAGCAAACACCAGCCACGCACTGTACGGCAGCAGCAGGTAGGCAGCCCGGCGGTCGGTGCGCCAAAAAGCCTTAAATAGTCCCGTCATTTCGCCCAGCATGGCCAGCAGCAGTAGCAACGCGCCTAGCAAACTGTGTGCTCCGAAAAACACGGGTGTCCAGCATACATTTAATACCAATTGCCCGGCAAACAATGCCAGCGGCCGGGCGTGGAATTTTTCCCGGAAGGCAAAAAACGCACTTAACCCCAACGACACATACAAAAGGGCCCACACCGGGCCAAAAATCCCTTCCGGCGGAATAAACGGCGGTTTAATGAGTTGGCGGTACCAATCCAAGTTCGGATACACAAACGGCGCACTCAGTACGCCGGGCAGCTGGCAGATAACCAGCCATAAAAACAGTTTAATGAGGGTGAATTTATTTTTTTTCATATTCCCATAGTAAGAATTTGGCGGCCGGCTGTCCATGCCAAAAAAGTATTAGTTTCTGCCCGAAAAGGCCAAAAAATGGTAAAATAATGCTACGTGTATGTTTAAAAGATGAGGTTTGTATGGATACCAAGTTAGTCAGAGAAATTACCGATTGGCTCAAAACCACTGATTTGGCCGAATTTTGTTACGACAACAACGGCGAATGTATTGAAATCAAAACACAAGAAGCCCTCCCGCAGCCTACGCAGTTTTTCTGCTCGCTTACGCCGGTCTGTGCGCCGGCTATCGGCATTTACCGCGCGGCCGAAAAAGGCAAAAATTTACTATTAACCGAAGGCCAACCCATTAAACAGGGCGACTCGTTGGGCCTGGTGGAAACGGTATCTAAAAAGCATAAACTAACGGCTCCGGTGGACGGTACGCTGCGTGTCATTGCCGCGCAAGAAGGGACCGCGGTGGAGTTTGGTTTGCCGCTTTTTTTCATAGAGAAATAGGAGCCCGCGCATGATTTCCAGTGTAAACCCTTTTCAAAAAGTACTCATTGCTAACCGCGGCGAAATTGCCTTGCGTGTGATTCGCACGCTTAAAGAAATGGGCATTAAGTCCGTGGCGGTGTACTCGGAGGCGGACCGCAACTCGTTACATGTGCGTATGGCCGATGAGGCCGTTTGTATTGGGGCTGCACCGTCTTCACAAAGTTATTTGAATATAGATGCTATCGTCACTGCGGCTAAAATTACCGGGGCCGATGCCGTGCACCCCGGATATGGTTTTTTATCGGAAAATGCCGACTTTGCCGACGCGGTAACCAAAGCCGGGCTTGTATTTATCGGCCCGACGGCGCAGGCCATTTCCATGCTGGGGGTTAAATCCACCGCGCGCGAAATTGCCCTTAAAGCCGGGGTGGCGGTAACGCCCGGCTCTAACGGCGTAGTCGGTGCGGATTATAAAGCCGTGGCGCGCAAAATCGGATTTCCTATTATGATCAAAGCCGCGCTGGGCGGCGGCGGCAAAGGGATGCGCGCATGCCTGAAAGAAGAAGATTTGGACCGTATGCTCAAAACCGCCCAAGCCGAGGCGCGGGCCAATTTTGGTGACGAGCGCATGTATTTTGAAAAACTCGTTTTGAATCCGCGCCACATTGAAGTGCAAGTGGCCGCCGATAATTACGGAAACGTCGTTGCATTTGCCGAACGCAATTGTAGTTTGCAACGCCGTCACCAAAAATTGGTGGAAGAATCGCCCAGCCCGTTTGTGGACGCGCGCACGCGCGCCAAATTACAGGAAGCGGCCTGTAAAGTCATCAAAGCGGCTAAATACCGCGGCGTGGGAACGGTGGAATTTTTAATGGCTCCCACCAAAGAATTTTATTTCATGGAGGTGAACACGCGCTTACAGGTAGAGCACCCGGTGACGGAAGAAGTCTGCGGGCAGGACCTTGTCAAATTGCAAATTCAAATTGCGCAAGGGGAAGAATTACCTCTCTCGCAAAAGGACGCGGCCCGGATTTTGTGCCACGCCATAGAGCACCGCATCAATGCCGAGGATAGCTCCCGCCGTTTTGCCCCTTGCCCCGGTACGGTTACGGAGTGGATTCCCGCCGGCGGCCTAGGTGTGCGGGTGGATAGCCATGTATATACCGGCTATACAATCCCCAGCTATTACGACAGTTTGATTGCCAAACTAATTGTCACCGCGCCTGATAGAGAGCGGTTGCTGTCGCGCAGCCGCCGCTCGCTGGGCGAGTTTGTGGTAGGCGGTGTCAGCACCACGATTCCCTTTCATGAGCAAATTGTAAACCACCCCGATTTTATCGCCGGCAATACTGATACGGGGCTTATTGAACGGATGATGAATCAAGAGAAGGAACATGAAAGCCAAAAGTAAAATTATGGGCCCGCGCACCCTTAAAAAATGGGTGGAAGCCGCGCGCAAAAAAGGCCGTAAAATCGTGTTTACCAACGGGTGTTTTGATATTTTGCACGCCGGGCACGTGAGCGTGCTGGAATTTGCCCGCAGCAAAGGCGACGAGCTGGTGGTGGGTTTAAATAGCGACGCATCCGTGCGGCGTTTAAAAGGGCCGTCGCGTCCGGTCAACACACAGCAGGACCGCGCGCTAGTGTTGGCGGCGCTGGAAAGCGTATCTGCCGTGTGTGTTTTTGAAGAAGATACCCCGTACCGTTTAATTAAACTCGTCCGCCCCGATGTGCTGGTTAAGGGGGGGGATTATAAGCCGTCGGAAATCGTCGGCCGTGAATTTGCAGGTCGGGTGGTGCGTTTTGCGCTTTTGAAGGGACGCTCTACCACGAACATTATTAAAAAAGTAAGTAAGTAGCGCTTGTTTAACAGGTGCACTCGTTGCGAGAGGATAAAAGTATGGCTGATATTTTTGAGAAGTGCAGAAACTATAAAGACGCTAAAATTGCAATGCGTATGGGAATTTACGGCTATTTCCAGCCGATTGAATCCGCGCAAGGGCCGGAAGTTATTTTGGGCGGCAAAACGTACATCATGGCCGGCTCTAACAACTACCTGGGCCTGGCTAACGACCCGGAAATGAAAAAAGCCGCACTGGAAGCCGTGCAAAAGTACGGCACGGGGGTGGCTGGGTCGCGCCTGCTCAACGGGAATACCAAAATTGCCGATGCACTGGAAGAAAAATTAGCCAAATTTAAACGCAAAGAAGCCGGGCTCCTATTCGCAACGGGGTATCAAATGAATTTGGGCGTTGTGTCGTGCCTGATTAAGAAAGGTGATTACGCCATCGTGGATAAACTGGACCACGCCAGCATTTTGGACGGAATTAAAATGTCCGAAGGCGAAATGGTCCGCTTTAAACACAACGACCCGGCCGATTTAGAGCGCGTGCTGGCTAAATTGCCTGCCGAAGCCGGAAAACTTATCATTGTAGACGGTGTGTTTAGCATGGAGGGCGATATCTGCCCGCTGCCGGAAATTGTCAAAATCGGCAAGAAATACGGCGCGCGTATTATGGTGGACGACGCGCACGCTACGGGTATTATCGGCAAGACGGGGCGCGGTACGTGCGAGTATTTTGGATTGGAAAATGGCGAGGTGGATTTAATTGTAGGTACATGTTCCAAAACGTTTGCCACCGTCGGAGGTTTTGTAGTGGGAGATGCGGACATTATCCACTACATGCGCCATAACGCGCGTAGCCAAATTTTCTCGGCTTCTATGCCGCCGGCCTGCATTGCCTCTATCACAAAAGCTTTGGAGTTGATTGAAAACGATACCTCGCGGCGCGATAATTTGTTCCGCTTGACTGCCAAACTCAAAAAGGGGTTGGAAGATTTAGGGTACGATTTGGGCACCAGTGTTACGCCTATTTTGCCCGTGCACGTGGGCAGTAACGAAAACTGCTTTAAAATGTGGCGTGCCTTGCACGAAATGGGTATTTTCGCTAACCCGGTAATTAGTCCGGCGGTGCCGCCCGGTCGCGCGCTCATGCGTCTGACGCTCATGGCTACACATACCGATGAACACGTCCAAACAATTATAGATGCGTTTGCACAAGCAGGCCGTGCGGTAGGTATTATTAAATAGTATATATGTAAAAACCCCGCGTATGCGCGGGGTTTTTTAGGAGTTTCCCCTCATGGAAATTAAAACCGTTTCTTCCTCTGTACAATTAAAAGCGTTTGTTGATTTCCCTTTTTTACTGTATAAGAATCACCCGTATTGGGTGGGGGAATTAAAAGCCGATACCTTGCATTTACTGGATGAAAAAAATCCGTTTTGGCTTGACGCTTCCCGCGCGCTTTTTATGGCGTACGAGGGGGAAAAGCCCCTCGGGCGCATCATGGCACTCATCAACCGCGCACATAACGAGTACCACCACGAAAACATCGGCTTTTTCGGATTTTTTGATTGCGTAAACGACAAGCACGTTTCCGCCGCCCTTTTCAACGCGGCCGAGCAGTGGTTGCAAGCGCGGGGCGTAGACAAAATGCGCGGCCCGGCCAGCCCGTCGAGCAACCACGTGTATGGGCTGTTGGTGGACGGGTTTGAGAGCGACCCGGCCATTATGATGCCGTATAATTTTGCGTACTACGCGGATTTGTTGGAAAGTGCCGGCTTGCTAAAAGCGAAAGATTTGCTGGCATTTCGCCGTACGAAAGATGACGTATTTTCCGAGCGATTTTTGAAAGTGTGCGCCCGGTGCGAGCGCGCCCCAGGCATTACGCTGCGCCGTTTAAATTTACATAAGATAGACCAAGAAGCCGAAATCATCCGCCGTATCT
Source organism: Elusimicrobiaceae bacterium (assembly GCA_024405075.1). Classification (GTDB taxonomy): domain Bacteria; phylum Elusimicrobiota; class Elusimicrobia; order Elusimicrobiales; family Elusimicrobiaceae; genus Avelusimicrobium. Next base: position 10,119 of record JAKSPG010000002.1, read on the forward strand.
ACAACGCGGCTTGGGCACAGAACTGGGGTTTTGTGCCGCTTACGGCGCGCGAAATGGCCGATACCGTCCAGGCGCTTAAGCCGATTCTTCGCCCGGAAGGGACGTGCGTGATAGAGGAAAATGGCGCGGCGGCCGGGTTTTATATTTGTATCCCCAATATGAACCGCGTGCTTAAGGTATTAAACGGTTCGCTTAAAAATCCGTGGCGCGTTTTAAAAGCATTGTGGACGTGGAAACGTATTAAAGACGCGCGGCTGATTATGCTGGGTGTACTGCCGGAATTTAGAAAACGCGGGCTGGATTTAATTTTAATCAAGCACATCATTACACACGGCGTGGCCGTGTGGGATGAGGCAGAACTTTCCTGGGTGTTGGAGGACAATGCCGCTATGATACGCGGCATTGACGAGTGCGGCTGCCACCCCACCAAACGCTACCGCGTGTACGAGAAGTCCTTGCCGGAACGTGCCCCTGCAAGCCGCCCCGTACACGCGTAAAGCCAAATTCAATTAACCACCATTTCCCGCCCGCCAGAGGCGGGTTTTTTGTTAGAAAAGGTCGGAAAATATTTCGCTTGACATCGTTTTTTTTTTTGCTACATTTTGTATATAAGCTCCTTTAGGAGGGGGGATATGTATGCAAAAGAAAAGTAGTTTGTTGGGCTGTTTAGACGCAAAAGCATTTACGTTAATTGAATTATTGGTTGTCGTCCTTATCGTTGGTATTCTGGCGGCGGTGGCGTTGCCGCAGTATCAAAAAGCGGTGGAAAAAGCACGCATGAGCGAGGCCATTGTAAATTTGCGGGCAATTGCCAATGCGCATCAAGTTTTTTATTTGGCTAACGGGCGTTATGCAACGAGTAATGAGATAGAATTACTAGATATAGAAATCCCGGGGGAGATAGATAATACTTGGACGCTACGGCGTGTGCGTACAAAATATTTTGTTTATTCACCAAATGCACAAGGAGCAGGAGTGCCCTGGCTCGCTTTGGCCCGGCATGTTCCGCAAAATGGGGAGAAAGAAGTATATTATTTGTATATTCCTTCGGAAGAGCCAAACCGTGTGAAATGTGTGGGACTTACAGGTGCAAACGCGATTCAGCGCAAGTTGTGCCAGCAATTAAATTCCAACGGAACATTATAAAAACAGGGGCCTTGTCTTTCCCACAAAACAAGGCCCCGTTAATTGCCCGGCGTGCGGGTCCCCTCCCGTGCCAGGTCGGATGAAATTTAAGAAGCCCCACCGGGTACTCCGGCCGGGGCTTCTTTGAGAAGCATTCTACCCCTGTGTAAAATACTCCTCTTATCCCCTGTGTTGTTGTCCCCTAAAGGATTGAACCTTTATTTATCCCCCGGAACAAAAATGATTACTTACCTCATTATCTTAAAAGATTAGTTTTCCCCCGGCAACCTCAAAAAAGGGTTAGATTTGGGCTCGCCACTTAGGCGTGCGGCCCCCGCCGCGGTGGGTTGTTTTCGCTGGGACTGGTTGTGTGGAAAAGTTTTGCTTGCCTTCGTTTTTTTTTTTGATATCATGCGATTATACTCTAGTTTATGTGAGGGGATACGTATGGAAAACAAAAGTGGTTTGTTGGGCCGTTTAGACGTAAAAGCATTTACGTTAATTGAATTATTGGTAGTGGTTTTAATTATCGGTATTTTGGCGGCGGTGGCGCTCCCGCAATACCAAAAAGCGGTGGAAAAAGCGCGCATGAGTGAGGCCATTGTAAATTTGCGGGCAATTGCCAATGCGCATCAAGTTTTTTATTTGGCTAACGGGCGTTATGCAACGAGTAATGAGATAGAATTACTAGATATAGAAATCCCGGGGGAGATAGATAATACTTGGACGCTACGGCGTGTGCGTACAAAATATTTTATTTATTCGCCCAATTCCACCAGTAGAGATTTATGGGCACAGGCACAGCACGTTGCGCAAGGAGAAACGACCGAGGTATATTATTTGTTTATTTCCCAAGCACAACCGGACCGTGTTCAATGTCAGTTATATAATGGGGCTACTGCTGTACAGAAAAAGCTGTGCCAAAAGTTAAATAATAAGGGCACGCTATAAAATTATTTCCCCGTGACCCGTTCCCAGGCATCTAAAAAATCCGGCGGAACGGGGGCCTCAAACATTAGTTTTTTGTCTGTTAAGGGGTGGGCAAACTCAATGCGCCGTGCGTGGAGCATTAAGCGTTCGGCCGTCGCACCCTCGTAAAGCCAATCGCCCAGTACCGGATACCCCAGCCAATTTAAATGTACGCGCAGTTGGTTCGTGCGGCCCGTACGCGGGTAGAGTTCAATGTACGTAAATCCGTTTTTGCGCTCCAATACTTTGTAATCGGTCACGGCTTCGCGCCCGACGTCAGATGCCTTGATTTTTCCGCCCGCTACGCGGCCAATCGGTACATCAATAGTGCCTGTGTCGTCGGGCACTAGTCCGCAGGCAATGGCGTGATAGGTTTTGTGTACCTCGCGCGCGGCAAACTGCGCAATCATTTCCGCCTGGAATTCCTGCGTTTTAGCTACAATCATCACGCCGCTTGTTTCGCGGTCCAACCGGTGTACCAGGCCGGCGCGCGGCATTGTCACGTCAAACCCTTGGGGCGGGCTCGCCAAAATGACGGAAACGAGTGTTTCTTCCGACGAGAAAACCGTTTGCGGATGTTCTTCCCACACCGGGCTTTGCGGATGCACGAGCATACCCGCGGGCTTTATCAAGGCAAAAAAATCGTTGCCGTCATGGATAATTAAATCTTTTAATTGGGTGTGGCTGTGCGCTTGCGGCAGCGTAATTTCTACCGTCTCGCCTGCGGTTAGCGGCCAGGACGGTTTTACTTTTTTGCCGTTAACGGTTACATGTCCGTCTTTAATTAGCTTTTGTACGAGTGAGCGCGACAAATTTTCCAGCTCGTCGGCTACAAAAATGTCCAGTCGTTTGGAATATCCTTCAAAAACAATTGTTTTTTTATCAGCCATGTTTTACTTCCTTTTTAGCCATTAACCACCAGCCCACGCACGCGGCCGCCGCAATCAGTAGTGCCATGCACTGCGCCGGCGAAAGCCCCCACCAATAACCACCGCGAAAATCGCCGCGGAAGAACTGCACCACAAAGCGCATGGTACTGTAACACGCTACGTACGCCAGCAGAATAGAGCCGTTTTTATGTGGGCGGTTATATAGCTTATGTAACAAAAAGAAAATTAGCAAATTGCCCACGGCTTCATAGAGTTGCGTGGGGTGTACGGGTACGCCCAGTAGGTGTGTATCAACGAGGGAGTGCGGGTCGGTAAACGTAACGCCCCAGGGCATGGTAGTGGGTTTGCCATGGCAGCACCCGGCCAAAAAACAGCCCACCCGCCCCAGCGCGTGCCCCAACGGCAACGCAACAATCATAAAGTCCGACGTGGATAGAAGCGGCAGGTGTTTGTTTTTCATGTAAATAACCAAGGCCGCTACGGCCGCTATCATACCGCCATAAAACACAAACCCGTAGCGAAAGTCACGCACGAAATACCACAACTTTTGTACGAAACTGCCGTCTAATTGCGGCCAGGAAACCAACATAAACAACAGTTTTGCTCCGGCCAGTGCCGCTACGAACGTAATGAAAATTAAATTCCAAAACGTATCTTTATCCAGTTTGATTTTGTTTAACCGGCGCAGTAAATAATACGAAGCCGCGCCGTAACCCAGCGCGGTCATCACGCCGTAGCTGGCCAGCTCAAACGAGCCGATTTTAAGCAACACAGGGTGCATTTATAACCTCTCCTCGTCGCGCAGGGCGTTGCGCATAAACGGATTTTTGATTTTTTCGTACCCAATGGTGGAACTGCATTTTCCACCGTAGCTATGCCCGGCAAAAATTTGCGTATCCTCGGGCAGGTGCGCCAGTTTAACTAAACTTTGGCGCATGGCACGCGGGTTGGAAGTGGGTAAATCTACCCGTCCGCACGCACCGGGGAAAAGGGTATCGCCCGTAAAAACGATATTTCCTATTTTAATACATACACCGCCCGCCGTGTGGCCGGGGGTGGGGATGATTTCCACGTCAAACGGGCCGATATGAAACGTCTGCGTGCCGTTATACACGTGCAGAAATTGCGGGTCCAGGCCTGCAAGTAGCACATCCGGCTCTTGAAGATATCCTTTCACCCCTGTTTTTTGGAGTAAATCTTGGGCGAATTTGACGTGGTCAAAGTGGCCATGCGTGAAAAATACCCCTAGCAGGGTTAGTTTTTTTTCTGTTAAGGTATGTTCCAAAAAATTCATGTCCCATGCCGGGTCTATCAGCAAGGCTTTGCCTTCTTGGCTGACGAGGTACGTGCAATTGGCCATGGGGCCTAATTCTAGAACATCAATTTGCATAGTTTTACGGAGCCGGAAACCGGATTTCTATCTCGCCCGGTTTAGCTAAATTATATTTTGTCCTGGCAATTTTTTCAAGTAAGGCCGGGTCCTGCTGTTCTAACTGTTCTTGGGTGTGCAGGAGTTCTTCGTATTCCTTATCCAACAGTTCGTTTTGCCGGGTTAATTTGTGCGTTTCTATTTTATTGTGTACCAGGCTGATCAAATTTCCGCCTAATAGCAAAAGACCCACTGCTACAAAGGCCGCCCCCCATAGCAGTGGTTTTTTGTTTTTTAAGATAGAGCGCAAAAACTCTTTCATGCTTTTATAAAGGCCCGTTTGCGGGCGTATACCGCTTGGCTGGCCAGTTCGGCTTCAATTTGTAACAAGCGGTTGTATTTAGCGGTCCGCTCCGAGCGGGCCGGCGCGCCGGTTTTAATGGCTCCGGCGTTGGTGGCTACGGCTAAATCGGCAATAAAGGTGTCTTCCGTTTCGCCGGAACGGTGCGATACAATGCACGAATAGCCATGCTTTTTAGCCAGTTGCATTACCTCTATCGTTTCCGATACGGTGCCGATTTGGGTTAGTTTAATTAAAATGGAATTAGCGGTGTGCAGTTCAATGCCTTTTTGCAGCCGTTTTAGGTTAGTAACGAATAAATCGTCGCCGACTAAATTGACGGTCTTGCCCAACTGAGCCGTAAGTGTTTGCCAGTTTTTCCAATCGTCCTCTTGCAATGGGTCCTCTAACGATATAAGCGGATATTTTTTACACCACGCTTCGTACACAGCAGACAGTTCTTCTGCGGATAAGTCGCGCCCTTCAAAATGGTAGCGGCCGTTGTGGAAAAACTCGCTGGCGGCGGCGTCCAGCGCCAGGGCTACCCCGTTATGCCCGGCTTTTTTGGCTGCTGTTAAAATGATTTTAAGGACGTCCTCGTGTTTGGCAATTTTAGGAGCAAAACCTCCCTCGTCGCCCACCGCGATTACCTGTCCTTGCTCTTTAAGTAGGGCACGCAACGTGTGATAGGTTTCGCTCGCGCTGCGCAGGGCTTCGCTAAAGGTGGCGGCCTGTACGGGTAAAATCATAAATTCCTGTATGTCCAGACCCGAGTCGGCATGTTTGCCGCCGTTAATAATGTTAAGCATGGGCGTAGGAAGCAGATAACCGTCTTCGTGCAGGTCGTACACGTGACGCAAGTGCTCGTAGAGTGGTTGTTTAGCACTGTGGCAACCGGCGCGTAGGGTAGCCATAGAGACAGCCAAAATAGCGTTGGCTCCCAGGTTAGATTTATTGTCCGTCCCGTCCAGGTGAGTCATGCTTTCGTCCACCAGGCGGATGTCAAACGGATTCATGCCGGCTAGTTGTTGTGAAATACGTTCCACGTGCGCCACGGCTTGTAACACACCTTTGCCGTGGTAACGTGCGCCACCGTCGCGCAGTTCCAAGGCTTCATGCGAGCCGGTGGACGCGCCACTGGGCACAGCCGCAGTACCTACCGAGCCGTCATCTAATAACACGTCGGCAGCTACCGTCGGGAATCCGCGGGAATCTAAAATTTCCCGGGCTTGAATTTTTTTGATGCGAACCATACTTACCCCCTTGGCCGCATAGGTGCGGCACTAGATGATACTATCAATGATCTTCTTGCCTTCCTTAATCAGGGCCGCGGGCATTTTTTCATCTTGCGATTCGGCATACATGCGGATGAGTTTTTCCGTGCTGGAAGGACGTATGGCCAGCCAGCTGCCGCCTTTTAAGATGAACTTAAACCCGTCGGTGGAGTCAATGCGCCAAACGGAAGTTTTATTAATGGAGAGCGGCGGGCGGATATCCAGCCGTTCCATAATGCGGTTAATTTCCGTTTCGGTTTTGGGGATACTGACCTTTTGGTCAAAAAGCTGGTTGTATTTTTTATAAAAATCTTTACGCAGCTGTTTGAGGGTTTTCCCTTCGGTGGCCATCATATCTACCACTAATAAACATGCCAACAAACCGTCTTTATCGGGGATATGGTTGGCAATAGCCAGCCCGCCCGATTCTTCCATACCCATAATATACTGGCCGGAAGTCATTAGGTCGGTAATGTATTTAAATCCGACGGGCGTTTCGCGCAACATCAACCCGTGGGCCTTGGCTACTTGGTCTATTAAGTTAGAGGTAATTACACTGCGGCACACGCGCCCTTTGATTTTTTTATTACACACCAAATGGTGCAAGAGCATGGGGGCAATTTCGTTAGGGGAGATCCACGAGCCGTCGGCATCAATAAGACCGAATTTGTCGCAATCGGAGTTGCAGGCAATACCCAAATGCATTTTTTTGCGTACCACCAAACCGGCCAGTTCCTTTAAGCTCTCCGGCCCTGCATTGGGCACGGTTCCGCCGAAAAGCACATCGTCACTTTCGTGGATACCTTCCACCGTTACGCCGTGTTTTTCTAAAAACGGACGGAAATAATTTTTGGCCGAACCAAACAGCGGGTCCACCGCAATTTTGAGTTTAGATTTTTTAAGCGCGCGGGTGTTAATCAGTTTTTCCAAATGCGCCAAGTAATTTTTGCGCAAATCTTTCGTTACCACTACGGCGGCATTTAGAGAGCCGAACTCCGTGGAGGATGCTTTCAAAATTTGTGCGCTGGGGGAAGGAATGCGTTTTTCAATATCTTGTACAATTTCGTTATTGGCAATGCCGCCGTAATACGAAATCCACTTTACACCGTTTACATAGTAGGGGGATTCACTTCCCGTAATAACTACGGCTCCGACTGCACATTCGCTTACCACGGCCCACTCAGCTACCGGCGTGGGTAAGGGCGTTTCGGCCAGGTGGACGGTGATACCGTTTTGCGCAAGCGCGTTGGCGGCTACATAAGCCAGTTGTTTAGAAAGAAAACGCGGGTCAAACCCGACGAAAACGAGCGGATGTTTAAACTTTTTTCCTTGTTCTTGGCAACGTTTGCGGTATCCGCTTCCCTCAAAACCATAAAAAGGATGTTCTAAAATATGTTCAGAAATCCCGTAAGCTAAACGCTGTACGGACTGGGCGGTAAGCCCGTCTGCGGTAACGGCCCGGAAGCCGGCTGTGCTAAATTTGATATCTTCACTCATGGTGCAGACATTATAGCAAAATTAAGTGAAAAATTCTCAAGTAACCCAAATTAGGATAATCTAAAATAATTCCAGGCACCTGCACTGGTAGTGGGAATAAAAGTCCCCTTCATTATTTTGGAACAGTAATCACCCCGGCTTTTACTAAAGCCGACATTAACCATTTCAACGCATACCAATTCATCGGCTGAGTATTGTATATGTTCTGGTACTGCGTAGATATAGAAGGATGCGCGCTTATAAGGACCGGCTATACGGGTAACAACAAGGCCGCGTCCAGTGGACGTCGTGCCGGAGTTACGGATTTGGATGGACCAGTCGTCGTTTGATTTACCTTGTTTATGGTGGCCAAGTCCGATGCCGTTTGTGGTTCCTGTCCAAGGGATGTCTACGGCCAGCTCGTCAAATGTAGTGGGCCACTCGCCATTGGCCAACTGGTAGGCCTTGGCGGCATTGTAAACCGATTTTAACATCGTTATCGCCTGGGCCGATTTTGATTTTTCTACCGCTTTTTGGTATTGAGGCAGGGCTACGGCCGCCAGGATACCGATTATTAACACCACTACTAACAGTTCAATTAACGTAAATGCTTGTGTGTTTTTCATTGCATTTTTCTCCTTAGTTGAAAAAATTCCCTACCAGCATTATCGTTTTTTTTTTTGATGTATCAAGGAAAATTTTGCTGTGTGCCAAAACTACCAAGGGGTTTAATGCGTTAAAATGGGGAAGCCAAGAGCCAAACCGGGAAAAACCATACCTATTATATGCTCAAATAAAAATATGAATTTTGAGAAACTTAAACAATATATCAAAGATTCCGGTTTACCTAATTTCCGCATTGCACAAGTGCGCGAAGCCGTTTTCAAGCGCGGGGTGTCCTCGTGGGAAGAAGCGTCCAACCTGCCGGCCGATTTGCGCGCCAAATTAGACAAAGAATTTCCGATTTTATCCTTCCGGGTTACGCAAGTGGTGTGTTCGCGTCGGGACCGCGTGGCCAAGGCCTTGCTAACGCTACACGACGGTTTGCAAATTGAAACGGTGCTCCTGAAACCGCAAGATACGTGGAGTGTATGTGTATCCAGCCAGGTAGGCTGTGCGTTACGCTGTGCGTTTTGCAGTACGGGTAAAATGGGTTTCAAGCGCGATTTAACGCAAGAGGAAATTACCGACCAGGTGCTAATGTGGTACCAGTATCTACATAAGGAAAAACTGGGCGAGCGCATTAGCAGTGTGGTGTTTATGGGAATGGGGGAACCGTTACTTAACTATTTAAACGTCGTCAAGGCGGCGCAGGATTTATCCAACCCCGACTACTTAAACATTGGCGCGCGGCATATTTCCGTTTCCACTTCCGGCATAGCAGACAAATTGCATAAACTGGCTGTGGATTTGCCGCAGGCGAATTTGGCTGTGTCTTTGCATAACGCCGATAACGACGAGCGTAGCAAGCTTATGCCCGTCAACCGCCGTTACGATTTGGACGAACTTAAAAAGGCGTTGGAAGAATATATCGCCATGACGGGCCGACAAGTGCTTTTGGAATATTCGGTGTTGGAAAACGTCAACAGCCGTCCGGAACACATCCGTAAACTGGCTGATTGGATTTATTCCATTAAAGATAATTATTTGTTACACGTTAATTTAATTGCCTGTAATTTGGGCCGCGGTGAAAAAACCGACGAGCGCGTGGTTAAAAATTTTGCCGCGGGTTTGAAGGCCATGGGCATTGGCGTTACGATACGCAAAAGTATGGGCAACGATATTTTGGCCGCGTGCGGGCAGTTGGCTTCGCAGCGCAAATAGGAGGGGATGATGAAAGCACGTTGGATAGTAACGTTGATAGCCGTTTTGTTGGGTGGGTGTGCCACCTTGGAGCAGAACAATGTGGATTGGATACCCATAGGGCCGGATTTTCCGCCTACCAAGGCAAAGGATATCCAAATTATTGCCGGGCGGGAAGATGTTAAACGGCCGTATGGCAATTTGGGATTGTTACGTATTAAAAACTTACGCCCGGACCGTGATTCTCTTTTAATGGGTATAGAACGGGGCAAAAAAATAGCTGCCAGCAAAGGGGCGGATGCTATCCAAGTCGGCCAGTATAACAGTGCCGAGGACGGTGCCACGGACCCGCGTGTTACGTTAATTATCTATGCTATCAAATACGTAGACCAATTAACCGAGCAGGACGAGCAAGCCATTGAAGATTTTAGAGTATTGGGGATGTTAAATGAACGTACTAATAGCTAAGTCAAAAGAAGAAACAATTCTGTGGCCGGGAACGGCCGTGGTGATAGACGTATTGTGTGGTGCTACCGATGTGTGTGCACTGCTTGGCAAAGGAGCCCGCACCGTGCGGTTGTGCGCAGATGTCCAAACGGCTGACGAATTGGTTGCGTCCAGCACGAATTTGACTGTATTTTGCGCGGAAAAACTTTCCTTGCCGCATAAAGACAATTCACCTGTGGCGGCGGCCTCATTAGCGGCCGGAAAACCGGCCTTGGTGGTGGAAAAAGATACCCAGTTGGCGGTAGAGTCCTTGCGGCGAGCCACGACGATTTTGTTGGGTTGTTTTTGTAACTTTACGGTGCTAGCCAAGGAACTCAAAGCGCGTAACGAAGATGTGTTTTTAATTCCGGCCTCGTTGTTTGGCGGAGGTGTTACCGACGAAGATTCGCTCTGTGCGTGGGCACTTAAAGAATATTTACAAGGTGCCGAGGATGCTGCCCGGCAAGCTGTGTCCGACTTTACGGCCACGTTGCGTTTTTCGGAGATCAGCTCTCAATTGCCAACACAGGATATCCAATTTGCCCTGCACACAGACAGCTTCCCGGTGGTGGTGCAAGTAAATGCGGAGCTCAATACCAAATGGTCGCACTGTGCGGTGTATCGCCCGTCGGAAACTACTCAACCGGCCGCATCCGCACAGCCCACCCTGGAAGCAGTATCGTTGGAGCCAATCAGTGACGAAAAAACACCCGTTCCGGCCAACTTTTTGGACGAAGTAACTCAAACTTTCCAACGGGTACAAGAGCCACCTATGGAAAAGCTGTCTGAGGAAGAATCCGCGCAAGATGAAAAAGATTCGCGCTTAGGGATGTTTTTCTCGGGGTTGCTTAAAGCGATTAAAAGCGAGAAGGAAGAACTGGAAAAAACGCTTTACCGTGCTGTATCCGAGGGAAAACAGCAGGAGAAGACGGAGCTGCCTAAAATAGAGGAGGGGATAAAAACTGTGTCCCAGCAAACCGGCAAGACTCCCGCTGAAACTCCCGAGCCGTCCGTGTCGCCGCTTACGCAGTCGGCTCCAAACACGCAGCCGTCTGCGGGCGTACAGCAACCGGTTCATACCCAACCACCGGTCACTACGCAGCCGCCTACACCTACCATTTCACTAACGTCAAAAGTCGCACCCGGAGCGCATGCGCCGGTAATGCGTCCGGTCAAGCCCCGCATGATGCCGCTGCCGCCTAGCGTCAATCAGGTCGCACAGAGTAACAGTAAAAAAGCAGTAGTGTTATTTTCGGGCGGGTTGGATTCCACTACGTGCTTGTATTGGGCGCGTGCCCAGGGGTATACGTGTGAGGCCTTGACGGTTTCTTACGGCCAGCGTCACGCACGCGAAGTAGAAGCCGCCTGTAAAATTACCCAAAAGTTGGGAATCAAACACCACTTAATTGATTTGCACTTGCCGTGGTTAGCTGCTTCCAGTTCGCTGACCAATCACACGCAACCGCTACCGGATATTTCCGTTACGCAAATCCCGCAAGCGGGGATTCCGTCCACCTATGTGCCGGGTCGCAACTTAATGTTTTTGTCTATTGCCGGGTCGTTGGTAGATGCCATTAAGGCCCAAGCGTTAATTGCCGGTCCGAACGCGGTGGACTTTTCGGGCTATCCCGATTGTACGCCGGCTTTCTTTAAAGCCGCCGGCGATGCCCTTAACCGTGGTACGCGCCAAGGGGTGCGCGAAGGAATAGAAGTGCTTGCTCCGCTAATGACCATGAGCAAGGCGGAAATCGTGCGCCTGGCGGCTAGTTTAGGCGTTCCGTTTGAGCTGACCTGGAGCTGTTATGCCGGCGGGGCCAAACCGTGCGGACATTGCGATTCGTGTAAATTGCGCGCGAAAGGTTTTACCGAAGCAGGCGTGCACGACACGGCACTGGATTAGTATTTCTCCGTCAAACCGATTGCAAAAAAAAAGGGCCTGTACAACAGGTCCTTTTATTTGTTTCTGATTCGTTGATTACCAGGTAACGTTTTCCCATACCTGCTGGGTTTGCCACCACTGTTCCTCTTTTTCAATGGCTTTTTGTTTGTATTGGGCGACATGGTGAGAATCCGCTTTCCATAACATTGCTGTTTCCATGGTAGTTATCGAATCAAATACCTCGGGCAGCGGTTCCGAATGGTGTTCTTCATCACGCAGTATGCTAAATCCCGCCCCGCGGACCACACGCACCAGCTTATGCCCCGTCACTTTAGCTTCATATTTTTGTTCATTCGAGTTTCGCCAAGCCAGGATAGTAGCCAAATCTACCAACAGGTCATTGCCGTCTGCATAAACGACGTTGACAAAAGAGAGGGTATTAGAATAATCGTTCCATGTGACCCCTCCGCCGTATGCTCTTACGGCCGCATCCGCATCCCCTTGGTGTTCTTTAAGCAGTTGGGCCCATTGGGATTGCCGAAGTACCTGCGCGGTTACCTTACGTTGCAAATTAGCCGTACAGGTAGCTGTTTGCTGAGCTTGTACCGGGAAGCACAACGCGCATAACAACGGGATACAACATAATAATTTTTTCATTTGTGTATTCTCCTTAACATAGAGTCCTTCTACTCATAGAATAAGAAAAACAGCACCGGGGCACAAGGGTTTTAAGGCCCAGTTCGTCACTAGGCCTTAATTACCCGATAGGAAAAGTCAATTGAACAGGCCGGAGGCTTCCAGCGCGTTGAGGGCTTTGGTAATGTTGTTTACTACGGCCACCAGGCGGATACGCCCTTCGGACGTAACGGCGCCATACACGGTGGCGATGTTGATATCGTGTTCCGTCAGCACCGAGCTGATATCATATACCAGGCCCGGGCGGTCGTTCGTTTCAATGCAAATGGCTTCCGTTTTAACGCTGGTAAATCCGGCACGGGTCAGCAAGTGGCTGATTTCCTGGTTATGCGTAATAGCCAAGCGGAAGGTAGCGGCATCGTAATGAACACCTTGCGAGAGGGCAATCATGTTGACGTTCTCGCGCTTGAGAAGTTCGGCAAAATTCTTTAGGGCGCCGGGCTCATTGACTAATATTACACTGTACTGTTTTACGACACTAAGTGCCATAAGGGGACCTCTCTTAATTTCTGCGTGCCGCCACAAAGGCGGCCCCGGAGTTACGGTTTAATCCGCAACACTTCGGCCTGGCGGAGTTTATTTTCCAAATCCAGCATGGCCTTGCAATCATCTTCATTATACATTAAAACTTTAGTGAGTAGTTCATCTTGTCCGGTTTTGAGCCAGTTAGTAAAGTAAACCATACTGTCCATAGCACCGCAATCGTCCTGGCGCCAGTGAAACCCAAACGCCGGGGCTGCCGCCTTGAGCGAGAAGCTGGGCGCCGGCAAATAAAATGCTTTTTGTGTAGCTACTTTTAAGTCGTAACAAATGGCGCACAATGCGTTTAATTTTTCCGCTGCCGCCGGGTGTTTGGCGGCCAGCTTTTTCATTTTTTTTACTTCGTATTCTGTCCAGTGGTACAGGGCCGTGTCGTTAAAATCTTTTACATACTCGTAAAATTGTTCAAAAAGGCCCAGTTCCTCTTGTGGCGTTTTGGCTACAAAACTGACGTATTTGTTCTGTTCTTTATCCCACAAACCAATTAGGTAAACAAAGGATACATTTTCTTTGGTAAATGTTTCGGTGGCTTCAAAATCAAAGTACAAATTATATTTTTTAGTTGGTGGCGGGAAGTGTCCTTCCTCGCGTAAGATCGGCCGGTTGTGTAAGTAGGCCTGGGCGTTGTAGTAGGAGTCCGTGGCGTGAGGCTCTTCCAAAATTTCCTGTAGTTTGGTTAGACCCGTGTGGGCAACATCATCGGTATTATACAGCCCGTTAATTTTAAGACATTGGCGCATTTCGGTATTTAGACCGGGTAGCATGAGTAAATCTTTTGTTTGTGCCACCGTTTTGTTGGCATACACACGCCACGGGGCCGAGGCCGCCTTGGGCGGTTTGTGGGCTTCGGGTTTGGCTTTGCCGTCGCGTATGGCGCGCCAGAAAGTTAACTCGCGCTCTAAACGGGGGCCGTGCTTGGCATAAGGTACGTCCACGTGGTGTCCTTTTAAGTGCACGCGCGTATGCTCGGGGAAAAACTGTTGTATTTGACCTAAAATATGGTTGAGTAAACTGACTTGCAAGGCATAATGTTCTTTTAAATCGTGTGCGCGTTTGAATTGGAAAATCTCGTAGTGGTACGGGCCGAAACGGCTGGACGCATCAGTTTTTTTGACCAGTAAATTGACGTTTCCGTAAATGTTTTGCGGCAAATTCCACAAGGTACTATTCGCTATGGCCTGGGCGCCGTTTGCCATCGCGCGCAGGGTGTTTTTAAAGCGGTCTGTTTCCGTTTCGCCCGATATAAAAACTACTTCGGGAAACTCTTGTTTGATCCATTCGTCGCGGGCACTGCGGTCGGTACGGATTTTTAGGTTTTCGTAGCGGTTAGGCTCCGAGACGGCTTCCTCGGCCGGGGCGTGGAAAGAACACCACACGCTGAACGGGTCTTCCAATAGCGAAAACATCCGCGAAGCGTTAAAATCTTGTTTACCCGGGGTGCGACTATCGGAAAATGTATCCAGTAATTGTTGCAAATCTGTATCGGTCATTACAAGTATTTTAGCTTTTTTAGCGTAAGAAAGAAAACGGTTTTTCTACACCGATTTTTGCTGGGGCCGATTTGCACGGGCGGGGGGTAAATGATACAATACAACTATGGCAGTGTTACGCATTACCAAATACGGCGAACCGGTGCTGCGCCGGAAATTAAAACCCGTCAATTTTGACGAGCTGGCCCCGCGTCTTCCTCAATTGTTAAAAGACATGGAAGACACGTGCCTATCCGTGCACGGGGTGGGGTTGGCAGCCAACCAAATCGGGCTTGATTTGCGTTTGGCGGTTATTTTGTTACCCGGCGAAAAAGAGGACGACCCGCCGACCCGCTACGTCATCATCAACCCGGAAATTATAGAAAAGCGCGGCGAAAAGTTGGAAGAAGAAGGGTGCCTTTCCGTGCCCGGATTGTGGGCAGATGTCAAACGCGCGACCGATGTTACGGTAAAATACATAGATGAGCAAGGCCGCCCGCAAACCAAGCGTGCGCGTGGGCTGTTGGCAAAGGCATTTCAGCACGAAGTAGACCATTTGGACGGGAAATTATTTGTTGATTTAGTAGACCCGACACAAAAACCGGCTGTCAAAAAAGCAATCAAAAAATTGCGGGCGAACTGGAACTGATATGGCAAAAGTATGTGTGATGAAGTTTGGCGGTAACACGCTGGCAAACCAAGAGAAATTGCAATTGGCGGCGCGGCTGATTAAAAGCCGCTATCAAGCCGGGTTTATCCCGGTGGTGGTAGCTTCGGCCAACGGAAATTTGACGGACGTGCTTTTGGATCATGCCTACAGCATCACGCACGAGCCGGACAAACGCGAACTGGATATGCTCATTACCACCGGCGAGCGTGTAAGCGTGGCTCTGTTGTCTATTGCGCTTAGGGCGCTTACGGTGCCGTCGGTATCGCTGACGGGGTCGCAAATTGGGCTTATTACTACTTCTTCCCACACGGGGGCAGATATTTTAACGTTAAAGGGCGACCGCTTGAAAACGGAAATTGCCGCCGGACACGTGCCGGTGGTGGCCGGGTTTCAGGGCATCGGCGAAAATAAAGAAATTACTACCCTAAAGCGGGGCGGCTCGGACGTGTCAGCCGTGTTTTTGGCCTCGCAACTAGGGGCGGACCACGTGGAAATGATAAAAGATGTGGACGGCGTATACTCGGCTGATCCGAATAAAGACACGCAGGCCCAGCGCTATGAAGTGTTAGATTTTGACGAAATGTATAAGTTGGCCCTTAACGGAGCCAGCGTACTCCATCCGGATGCTGTTCGTTTGGCTAAAGAAAAAGGCGTTGAAATACGCATTGTCTATTACCAAACCGGGGAGACAGGGACGGTTATCAAATAATATGTATATTAAGTGGAATATTACAGGTGTTATCGCTTTTTTGATTTTGGGTGCGTTGGTGTACCAATTTGGGCCGGGTTTTGGCGGTTTGGGCCGCACGGCCATTTCGCTTGTGTTATACGCCGCTATCTTTTTTGCGTGCTTTGTGGTAGTTCGCCGCAGGTAGAGGGGGCGACGGTTGCAAACCAATTTGTTTTTAGGTATGATGTTACTATGGAAAACACAATAATTCTACAATTAGCCGGATTTGTTATTTGTTTTATTCTCTTATTTTTCTTTACAGCCAAATACCGGGCTGCCCTGGCACAAGAGACGGATTTTGAATCTTCCACGCAAGACAATGAGCCCGTAACGGTGGCCCAGCCGCCGGTGTATAAGCCCCGCGCCGAGGTGTTAAATACGTTGCAAGGGTCGTCGGAGCTCGGGCTGGCGGACATCAAGGAACGGGTAAAAGAATTGCAGTACCGGCTGGAGGAGTTAAAAGCCGTGTACGACAAGCAAGGTAGCGACATTACCAAACAACTGGCCCGGCTGGAAACGCGCTTAAGCACGTTTGAGCAAGAATATATGACTAAATTGCAACCTACGTTGTTGGGGCTAATTAAAGATTTGGAAAATATCAAAGTATCCGAAAGTAAAAAATAAGCTGATTATCTACTTTTATAACACGCAACGAACCCGCCTTTTAGGTGGGTTCGTTTTTTTGTGTCCGAAAACCCCGCGCTAGGCGCGGGGTTCCGTTAAGGTTTCACCGA
>JAKSPG010000020.1 GCA_024405075.1 Elusimicrobiaceae bacterium
CGTGTGCGCCCGTCAATGACGGGGGTTACTTCGATGGCGGCTAACGTGGCGTTATCCAGCACGGCCGAAAGTATATTAATCCAATATAACCAGCCGGCACTTAAGTGGGAAATTGTTTTCAGGGCCAGCGGTTTAAGGCCGTCCCCCAGCAAGGTAAGTGCCATGACAAATACGTACACTTTCCCCGCACGTACGGCAATGCCTTTGACGGTATTGTTGCTACCCATTTCGGCCGCTTTGGCCCCGGGAGCGTGAGCAATGGTGTGCTCGCGAATGGAGCTGGCTAACCCCGCCATAAATAGTACGCCGCCCAGCACAAACCAACCTAAATGTTGGATGAGGTAAAAGAAACCCGCGTTGTGCGGCTCGCCGGAGAGTTTGGAAATTACAACCGTGCCTAGCGGCTCGCCGATAGCTGTCAGTACGGCCCCCATTCCAATGGCGTAACACGAAAACGTAACCAACCGCACCCGCCCGGTGCGCTCCAACGGCAACATGACGGTCACTTCCGCCAAAATCAGCGCGGCAATAATAGCGGTAATGATGCTGGAGGTAATCCCTAAAATTAATACGATAAAAAAAAGCGTCCAGCGCAGGCCTATTTTTTTGACGGCTTTTTGGGTAAGTTTTTGCAGGTGGGTGTTGAATTTTTTAAACAGCAGGCCCGCGATGAATACGGCCAGGGTGATTTTAATAGGATCTTTTAGCGCAGTTGCGATGAGGTGCCCGCTCCACATGTGGGAAACCGTCACGGCAAACGCGCCGCAGGCAAATAAAAACACTTCCAGGTTTTCTTCTACTTTGTACAAGGCAAGCGGTAAAACAAGCACCAACACAATCAGTAGCGACAGCAACCCCGTTTGCAATAGCGACAATTCCATCTTTACCCCCGGCCCGACAAGCAGGCCCATCCAAAAAAACGTCCCGTACGAGATTCGAACTCGTGATCTCCGCCTTGAGAGGGCGGCGTCCTGGACCACTAGACGAACGGGACTTATATATTTATTTTAGCAAATTTTGCGCCGGTGCGTTTTTATGTTTGCGGGCCTTTTTGATTAAAAGGGCTTGACATCGTTTTTTTTTTTGGTACGATACGGATATAACCTAATTTAAGTGAGGGGATATGTATGCAAAACAAGAGTAGTGCGTTGGGCCATTTAGATGTAAAAGCATTTACGTTAATTGAATTGTTAGTAGTCGTTTTGATTATCGGTATTTTAGCCGCGGTGGCTCTGCCGCAATATACATTGGCGGTGGAAAAGGCGCGCATGAGTGAGGCTATGATTGCCCTTAAACAAATTAAAACTGCACAAGAAAGTTATTTTTTAGCGAACGGAACGCGTGCTACTACATTTGAAGAATTAGATTTTGAGTGGCCGGGAACGGTAATTGCCAACAACCACATTAAATTACCGGGCGGCATGCACCTTGTGATTAACGCGTCTTCCTATACGTATGCAGAAAACAAAAAGTGTACCAATACACTTGTTTTTTATTATGCCGAAAATCAACCGGATCTTTGTCACGCGAAACGAGATGACAAAGTTGCTAATGCCGTATGTAAAAGTTTGGGCGGATATCATCCTACCAACGCAGAGAATTGTTCGATTGGCGCATGTACCGTTTACACACTACCCTAGCCCTTAAACGAACCCCTTAATAAATGCTAAAATATCTATAAGGATGACGTTAAAATAATGTCATGCTGAATTTGTTTCAGCATCGCTGCCTTACAAGTTTTTTTGCATTTTTTTCTTCAAGGAGTTTTTCTTTATGGAAATCGGTATCGTCGGGCTTCCCAACGTGGGCAAATCTACTTTGTTTAACGCGCTGACCTGCGCGGGTGCGGAGGCCAGCAACTATCCTTTCTGCACTATTGAACCGAACGTCGGCATTGTGCCGATACCAGATAAGCGGTTGGATAAATTGTTTGAGATGTTTAAACCGCCCAAGAAAACCGCCGCATTTATTAAATTTGTAGATATCGCGGGTATTGTCAAAGGTGCAAGCCAGGGCGAAGGACTTGGCAATAAATTTTTAGCCAACATCCGCGAAGTGGACGCTATTATCCACGTCGTACGGCTCTTTGAGGATGAAAACGTCACGCACGTGATGAATTCCGTAGATCCCTTGCGCGATATTGAAATTATCAATACCGAGCTTATGCTGGCCGACTTAGAAAGCGCCACCAAAATTTGCGACCGGCTCGCCAGTAACGCTAAATCGGGCAAGAAAGATGCCGTAGCCGCATTTGAGCGGATGAAAGAAATTAAAGGCGCGCTGGAAAACGGCAAGCCCGTTTCTTCGTTGGGACTTGAGCCCGAAGAACTCAAAGAATACCAGTTTTTAACGGCCAAACCCGTCCTATATGTAGGCAATAATAGCGAAAAACGCAACGAAGAAAATGCCGCCAAAGTAGCCGCGTATGCCAAAGAAAACGGCGCGGGGTTTGTGGAGTTGTGTGTAAAATTTGAAGCCGATATTGCCGAATTTTCAGAAGAAGAAAAACACGCCTTCCTGGCTGAAACGGGCAGTGATTATACAGGGCTTGAAAAAGTCGTGCGGGAAGGGATGAAGCTGTTAAACCTTTGCACGTATTTCACCGCAGGCGCGGAAGTGGAAGTGCGCAGCTGGCTCATTCCCGTCGGCTGTACGGCGCCGCAAGCGGCGGGCAAAATCCACAGCGATTTTGAAAAAGGTTTCATCCGCGCCGATGTATACACGTTTGATGACCTCGTCAAATACGGTGATGAAAAAGCACTTCGCGAGCACGGCCTCATCCGCAGTGAGGGTAAAGACTACATTGTAAAGGACGGCGACGTTTGCCTATTTAAAATCAATGCCTAACCAAGTTTGCAAACATTTTGGCGTGTGCGGCGGGTGCGCGCTGCTGAACTTGCCCTACGACGAAC
This sequence comes from Elusimicrobiaceae bacterium, assembly GCA_024405075.1. Lineage (GTDB taxonomy): Bacteria > Elusimicrobiota > Elusimicrobia > Elusimicrobiales > Elusimicrobiaceae > Avelusimicrobium. Next base: position 2,913 of record JAKSPG010000020.1, read on the forward strand.
AAGTGGCTAAAAAACAAGCCAAGTTGCAGGAAACGTTGCGCGAATTTTGGACGCGTGAAATCCCCGTCACCCAAACAGATCACCCGTTTTATTTCCGCAACAAAGTGGAACTGGGGTTTTGCCACCAAGTTAAATGGCGCGACGATTACAACAAAAAAGACCCCGCCAACAAAACGCGCCCCTTGGAATTTGAACAAGCGCTTGGCTTTAAGTATAAAGGACGTTTTGACAGGGCGGTGGAAATCGGCGAGTGTTTATTATTTAGTGATAAACTGGTGCCTCTTTTAAATGCGTTGCGTGCGTGGGCGGCTAGCGAAAATCTGCCGTATTACGATACGCGCAAACATACGGGGGTACTCCGTCATCTGCTCCTGCGCGAAGGCAAAAACACCGACGAACAGATTGTGGTACTTTTTGTAACGGACGATTTTAACGAGAAAACTTTTGTACAAGCGGTGGAAAGCGTCTTGCCAAACGCTAACATCATGGCCGCCGTAAATACTGGGCTAGCCGACACGGCCGCGCCGGAAAGTCTGCGCGTTTTAAAAGGCAAAGACCACATTTTTGAAAAAATTATTTTGACAAACGAAAACGGCACGAAAGAGCGCGAAGTGGTTTTCAAACTTTCGCCGCAATCGTTTTTTCAAACGAATACCAAAACTGCACAAAAGATGTATAGCCGTGTGCGCGGATTTGTTAAAAAATTAGCTCCCAAGAAAATTTACGACTTGTACGGCGGGGCGGGCAGTTTTTCGCTCTCGTGTGCGGACTTGTGCGAGAAAAGTATTTGCGTGGAGTCTGTGGCTCCCGCTATTTACAACGGCATTGAAAACGCTAAACTAAATAACGTAAAAAACGTACAGTTTTTCTGCGCGAAAGTGGAAGATTTTGTCAAACAGCAACCGATTGAAAAGAAGGACGCGCTTATTATTTTGGACCCGCCCCGCGGCGGGATGCACCCCAAAGCCGCCAAGGCGGTAGCCGAAAATGGCGTGGAAAACGTTCTGTACATTTCCTGCAATCCGGTTACGTTGGCGAACGATTTAAAAATTCTCACGCAGCACTATGAAATTTTACACGTAGAAGCGTTTGATTTTTTCCCGCACAGCGAACACATTGAAACATTTGTACAACTGAGACTCAAATAAGGAGAGAAATATGGAAAAACCTACACGCATGCATTTTATTTATGCCTGGTTTATTGACGCAATAGTGATTAGTTTGTTGTGGGCTTTATTGATTGTCTTTTTACTAGCAGTGTTTGGAAAAAGTATTCAACCGGAAGAAGCTTTATCTTTTGTGGCCTACGGTGGAATTTTTTGGTTGCTGACAGGTTGGGTGTATTTTGTTGCATTGGACGCATTTGGAAAGCGTTCTTGTGGGAAGAAAATCATGGGATTTCCTTACCCAAACCGGGAAGAACGCAAGGAGAAAAGTTGGGCCAGGATTGTAGATATCTTGTTGATTCTTGCCCTATCAGCTTTTCTGTTTTTAATACTTTGGGGTTCAACCATAGACCCGCTGGCCCGGGGATTATTCGTTTTTTTCTCTCCTTTCTTAATTATTTTTGTATGGATTTTTTACGGCGTTGGGTGTAAGATTTTTTTGGAAGATACGCTTGGCACCATACTTTTTAAACGCCAACAATCCAAAACCTCAAAATGACTTTACAAGACGCTTTACATTCTCTTAACCCCCAGCAGCTCGCCGCCGTTAATTACGACGGCGGGCCGTGCCTTATTGTGGCCGGCGCGGGGACGGGGAAAACGAAAACCTTAACTACTAAAATCGCCAAGTTGATTGCGGACGGTTATAACCCGTCGCGCATTTTAGCGGTTACATTTACCAACAAGGCCGCGGGCGAAATGCGCGAGCGCGTGGAAGCCCTCGTCCCCGGCAACGCGCGGCGCGTGTGGATTCTCACGTTCCACTCGTTCGGCGTTCGGATTTTGCGTCAGCATGCGGGCACGCTCGGCCTATCCAAAGATTTTGCCATCTACGATGAAAACGACCAGAAAAAAGTCGTCACGCTTTTATTAGAGCAAATGGGCGTTAAAGAACCTAAAAAAGAAGTCAACCAAATCGTCAGTGCCATTTCCCGCGCTAAAGACGATATGATCTCGCCCGATACTTTAATGCAATCGGCCACTGCCTCGGGGCTAGACAGCAAAATTCGCGCGGCGGAAATTTACCGCCGCTACGAGCAAAAATTAAAAGAAGCCGGCGCGCTGGATTTTGGCGACTTGCTCGTTAAAACCGTCGTACTGTTGCGCGACCACGAAGATATTCGCAGTTATTACCAGTCGTTTTTCCAATACGTGCTCGTGGACGAATACCAGGACACAAACCGCACCCAATACTTAATTACCAAAATGTTGGCGGCCCAACACCGCAAGTTGTGCGTGGTGGGAGATCCGGACCAGAGCATTTATTCGTGGCGTGGAGCGAACATCCGCAATATTTTGGAGTTTGAAAAAGATTTCAAGGACGCAAAAATTATCACCTTGGAACAAAACTACCGTTCTACCAAAGTGATTTTGGAAGCGTCCAATAAACTCATTTCCAAAAATAAACAGCGCAAAGAAAAGAATTTATTTACCGAGCAACAATCCGGTGATCCGATTGAAGTGCGCCAATTAGCTACCGAAGGCCAAGAGGCCCGCTGGGTAAGCCAAAACATTAAGTCACTCGTGGAAACGGAAGGGGCAAGCCTTAAAGACATCGCCGTTTTTTACCGCACCAACGCGCAAAGCCGCAGTTTTGAAGATGCATTTCGGCGTTATCAAATCCCGTACCGCTTAATCGGTACCGTGCGCTTTTATGACCGTAAAGAAATTAAAGATATGATGTGTTACGCGCGTATGCTCATTAATCCGTCAGACGACGTAAGTTTACTGCGTATTATCAACACGCCCACGCGCGGGTTGGGAAAAGTCGCACAAGAACATTTAGTAGCCCACGCGCAGGAAAAACAAATCTCTTTATATGATGCCCTGAAAAACGCCGCGTATGTGCCGGGTTTAAGTTCGGCCGCGGTGAAGGCCGCTATCAAACTGGTACAACAGTTTGAAAAGTGGCGTGGGGAAATGTTATTCACGGCTCCGACGGATATTTTCCATAAAATTTTAACGGAGTCCGGCTATATGGACGCGGTTAAAGCGGAAATGGAAAAAGACCCGGAGGCCGAATCGCGTTTACAAAACTTGGATGCTTTAATTAACGCCGTCAAAGAGTACGAAGAACGGTGCGAAAAAGGCGAAAAGACGCCGTCCGTGGCGGACTTTTTGCAAGAGATTTCTTTGCTCTCCGGCGATGATGAGGCGCAAGCAGGCGAAGGCGGCGCTGTGACTCTCATGACCGTGCACCTGGCCAAAGGGCTTGAGTTTGATAACGTTTTTGTAACGGGACTGGAAGAAAATCTTTTCCCGCTCGGGCGAGATAACGAAGATGAAACCGAAGAAGAACGCCGCCTCTGTTACGTAGCGATGACCCGCGCGCGCAAGCGGCTGTTTTTAACATACGCGCGGACGCGCCGCAAGTTTGGGCAGTTACAAGAAAATTTACCGTCGCGCTTTTTGTTTGAAAGCGGCTTGGTGGATGAAAACGAAATGGAAGAAACCGCGCCGCGCGCGCGCTTTGCCTGGGGCGGAAATTCCGGCTACTCCGGTGGCAATTACGAACGCTTTACCGCCCGCAAACGTCAATATGATGAGGGGTACAGCGGTTATAAACACCGCTCGGATGAAATTGAAGGCTACGTGCATAAAAGCCGTTTCCAAAAACGATACGATGAGGACGGCTACGAAATTCAAGACGACGATAATTTGGATTATACGTCTTCTTCGTATCATGGGTATTCCCGCACGCCCGGCGTCGGCTCTTTATATAGCGCGCCAAAACCGTCCGGCTCTCCCTATGCGTTTAACGACCCGCGTCGCGTGCCGGGTGCTGTGCCGCCCGCGCCGGAACCCGCCAAACCCGCCGAAAAAAATGCCGACGGTGTAGCGGTGGGGGGGCTAGTTAAACACGGGGTATTTGGGCAAGGGAAAATCGTGCAGATTGCCGGTAGCGGCGAGAGTGCAAAGATTACGGTGGTGTTTGGGAACGGGACGAGGCGGACGTTTATGCTGAAATTCGCCCCGTTAGAAATACTATAGCTCATACCGCGCTAATCAGGTTTCCATTTTTGGCCTATCCAAGGCCGACTTTCGTTTGCGTACTTGCAACGCGTTGCGTTGTCTTGCAGACGTACGCTTCACTCAACTTGTGGCCTTGCCTAGGCACAAAACTGAAAACCGGGTGGAACTTCTATTCATACCGCGTTAGTCTTGGGGCGGCGGCCCATCCTTATGGCCTTGTCCGGGCCTAAAATTGGAAACAATTATTTATTGGCCAGTTGTTTGACTAACTCGCACAACGGTTGGCTGCGTGGGGTGGTTGCCCGCGTACAAATGACACGGTTTTGGTAGTTGGGTAAGGGATGATGTTCAAAATACCAAACTACCTGGTTATCATTCTGCCGGCAATTTTCGTTTATAGTTTCCCCGGGGCAAAAGGCGATCCATGCTGCTCCGGGGTTGTAAGAAGAACCGGGAGAATTTTGCCCATTGGCGAGATAAATTCCGTGTGATTTGCAAAAGAGTTGCCGGTTTAAATCTCCGAAGATTTCACAACCGGTAGAGCCAAAATCCATATCTAGTTCACTAAAATCTATGGTATATGCCCCGGTTGCCAGGTAATGCATTTCTTGGGCTTTATGTAAGCTGTTTAATAAGTTAGTTCCCTGCACCATGTGGGATTTGTCTACCGCTTTTTGGTATTGCGGCAAGGCCACGGCCGCTAAAATACCGATGATAAGGACAACGACTAACAATTCAATAAGTGTAAATGCGTTTGTTTTTTTCATAAAAAGCTCCTTTTTGCGTTTCTTTATTATCGTTTTTTTTTTTGATATGTCAAGCCTTTTTTGGTGGGGAAGTAAATTTAAAACGGGAATAAAGGCATAAAAACAGGCCACACGCGATAGGTGGCCTGGATAAGGATTAAAAAATGCGGAAACTTTTTTGTTACGTTCGTATCCTTGTGTAAGGTTCTTTTATTATATAAAATAAATGTTAAGGAGCCATTTTTTATGCAAATTACTAAACAAGATGTAGAGCTGGCCGCCAAACTCGCTAAAATGAAAGTAAGCGAGCAAGAGGTCGCTATCTACGAAGAGCAACTAAAAGCGCTGTTTGATTGGGTGGCCGAACTGTCTGCCGTCAATACGGAGAGCGTCCAACTAACCGGCGCGCAACTGGCGGCGTTTATACGACCGGACGAGCCCGTACAAAACGCCCCCCTGGCGCAAGAATTACGCAATGATTTTGCCTGTGAACAGGACGGCTGTGCCAAGGTTAAAAAGGTGCTTTGATATGATGACGATTTCTCAACTTGTAAACGCTATTACATCCGGCGAGAAAACAGCCGAACAAATCACGCGCGAGTCGCTGGCCGTTATCGCGCAGAAAAACCCGCAAATCAACGCATTTGTGGAAGTGTTTGAAAAAGACGCCCTGGCGCAAGCCCAAGCCGTGGACGCCAAACGCGCCCGCGGCGAAAAACTCGGCCCGCTTGCCGGTGTGCCGGTAGCCATTAAAGATAACATTTTGTACAAAGGCCACAAGGCCACCTGCTGTTCCAAAATGTTGGAAAATTACGTCGCACCTTACACTTCTACGGTGGTGGAAAAGTTACTCGCGGCCGATGCGGTAATTATCGGGCGTACCAACATGGACGAATTTGCCATGGGTAGCAGTAACCAAACTTCCGTGTACGGCCCGGTAAAAAACCCGGTGGATACCGAGCGTGTGCCCGGCGGAAGTTCCGGCGGCAGCGCGGCCGCGGTAGCGGCTGGCATGGTGCCGCTTGCGTTAGGCACGGATACGGGCGGCTCGGTGCGTCAGCCCGCCAGCTTTTGCGGAGTTGTAGGGGTGAAACCCGGCTACGGGCGCATTTCACGCTATGGTGTTGTGGCGTTTGCTTCCAGTGCGGACCAGGTGGGTGTACTGGCGGCCAACGTGGCAGACGCGTCTTTGGCGTTAGAAGTAATTTCCGGGCACGACACGCATGATTCTACTTCTCTGCCCGCCCCTGTTCCGGCGTATACAAAACAATTTACACCTGATTTAAAGGGCTTAAAAGTGGGCCTGCCCAAAGGATTTTTGGACGGGTTGTACGAAGATATCAAGGCGCGTTTAGTAGCGGCGGCCGAGGAACTGAAAAAACTCGGCGCGCAAGTGATTGACGTGGATGTTCCGCTTGCCAAGTATTCGGCCCCGGTGTATTATATCCTTACCAGTGCCGAGGCCAGCTCTAACTTGGGCCGTTACGACGGTATCCGTTACGGATATTCGGCTCAACAAGCCTCCGATTTAAACGCCTATTACGAAGATTCCCGTGCTCTGTTTGGGCTGGAAGTTAAAAAGCGTATCATCATCGGTACGTATGCACTAACTTCCAAACGCTACGAGGAATGCTTCTTAAAAGCGATGAAAGTGCGTGAACTTATCCGCGAAGATTTCAAGAAAGTGTTTGAGCAAGTGGATGTTTTGCTTACCCCCACTTCGCCTTCTACGGCGTTTCGGTTGGGGAAATGGGGCAACAACCCGATTTCGCTTTATCTGGCGGACTTATATACCTGCCCGGGTAACATCGGTGGGCTGGCCGGGATCAGCGTGCCGTTTGGGCTAGATAAAAAGGGATTGCCGATCGGTGTGCAGTTTTACGGGCCGATTTTACAGGAAGAAAAAATCCTAAACGCGGCGTATCACCTGGAGAAAAGTTTATGATCGTGTCCGAATTTTCTTGCGGCGGTGTGGTGCTGGACGGTAAAAAAGTGCTTATCGTGCAGGTAAAAAACATGAAAGGCCGCAAAATTTGGACGTTTCCCAAAGGGCATATTGAAGCTGGCGAGACGCCCCGCCAGGCCGCGTTGCGCGAAGTGTTGGAAGAAACCGGTTACAAGGCCGCTATCATCCATCCCATGATCCGCGTGAAATATGCGTTTACGTTCCAGGGCAATTACGTCAAAAAAATGGTGCAGTGGTATTTGATGAAAAAGCTGGGACGTATCGGCAAGCATGACGCTTCGGAGATTTTGGCGATACGGTGGGTGTCAATCCCCAAAGCACATGAGCTGGTGCAATACCCCAGCGATGTGCGGCTGTTAGATATGCTGATGGCTTCCATGCATATCGCTCCCCGCCAAACGCCGGAGCCGGAAGCCGGTGCGGAAGAAAATACCCCACCGGAAGAATAAAAAATTGTCCGGGATATTTTTGTTACTGCCGCGTGCAATAGCTAGTTGGAAATGGCATAACGGGTATAGTCTTGATCGGACCCAACATTTGGCCCCATGGATTTACAGATGGCCACATAATCTGCTTCAGAGGTTTTGGCCGCACAATAAATTTTTCCTTTCATAGTTTGATAAGCATCGGTCCTGTTTACAAAAGAGGCCACAATCTGTAAATTTCGTTGACCTTGATATAATGCTTCTATCTTCCCTGAATTGCTTGGCAAATGACAGCTCCACCCATTTGGGCACGAGCCGTCCACACTCAAATTATCTATATCATCCGTATACACGCCGTTGGCCAAATAATAAATTTCTTCGGCTTCTTGAACCGCTTTCAAATACGCTACAACGGACATCATACGGCTTTTCAATACCGCCCGTCGGTATTGCGGCAATGCCACCGCAGCCAGTATGCCGATGATAAGAATAACGACTAGTAATTCAATGAGCGTAAACGCTTGTTTATTTTTCATACAAAAAGCTCCTTGTTGGTTGTAGTAATAAAATTAAGCTACCATTATTATCGTTTTTTTTTTTGACATGTCAAGCAAAATTTGCCAGTCTGTCGGGAATACGCTTTTTTAAAATGGTTCAAAAACGCTGCACGCAACGATGCCGGCTGCCTAACTTTTTTTTTACAAGGCCTGCAGAGGGGCTATTTCCCCACGCGCGTTACGCGTGCGGGATTTTATATAATATTACTATGACTATTTCCGAATTCAAAACCGCTTGCCAAACCATTGAGCAAGAATACAAAACAAAAATTTCCCACGCGGATAATCTGGCCCTGGTGGAAGAATTGCGCGTGGCCGCCCTCGGGCGCAAAGGCGCACTGACCGAACTACTCAAAAATCTGAAAGATTTTTCCATAGAAGATAAAAAAACAGCCGGGCCGCTGGGCAACGCTTTAAAGGCCGCGCTTACGGCTGCATTGGACGAAAAAACAGAAGCGCTTTCCGCCGCCGCCATTAACGACGAGCTAAACAAAGTAGATTTGGATTTGACGCTCCCCGGTTATCCCGTAGCTAAAGGCCACCGTCATCCGCTTTCCGTAGCGCAGGACCGCATGACCGATATTTTGGCACGGCTCGGGTTTGAATGGGCCGAAGGACCGTGGGTGGAAGACGAAAAACACAATTTTGACCTTTTAAATATCCCGCTGCACCACCCGGCGCGCGACGCGCAAGATACTTTTTTTGTGGATGGCAAAATGCCGCTGGTGTTGCGTACGCATACGTCTAACGTGCAAAGCCGGTACATGGAAAAACACAAACCGCCGCTTCGTATCATGGCACCGGGGCGCGTATTTCGCAACGACAGCTTGGATGCTACCCACAGCCCGGTGTTCCACCAAATTGAAGGGCTGTATGTAGACAAAAATGTTAGCATGGCCGATTTGAAAAGCGACCTAACCGCCTTCATGAAAGGGCTCTTTGGCAATAAGGCCGAAATTCGTTTCCGCCCGTCGTTCTTTCCGTTTACCGAGCCCAGTGTGGAAGTGGACGTCAAATGCGTGTTCTGTCAGGGCAAAGGGTGCAATGTCTGCAAGGGTGGCGGCTGGATTGAAATGCTCGGTGCGGGCGTAGTTCACCCCAATGTCTTAAGAAACTGCGGCATTGACCCCAATGAATTTAGCGGCTACGCATTTGGTATGGGGGTGGAACGGTTGGCTATGATGATGTTAAACATCAAAGACATCCGCACATTTTACGAGAACGATTTGCGTATTCTGAAACAATTCTAGGAGTAATTATGAAGATCTTATATTCTTGGCTCAAAGATTTTATTGAACTTGATTTGTCGCCGGAAGAACTCGCTCAAAAATTAACTGATTTGGGTATTGAGGTCGCTTCTGTGCAAACTACAGGTGCCGATTTTGAGGGCGTCCACGTAGCGCAAATTACGCAAATTGAAAACCACCCGGATTCCGACCACCTGCACTTAGTCACGCTGGACCTGGGCGGCGGAAAAACGCAGCGTGTGGTGTGCGGCGCCCCTAACGTGGCTGTGGGGCAGAAAGTGCCGTTGGCACGTGTCGGCGCGCGGCTTGGCAAAAATGTGCTTAAGGCGGCGGTAATTCGTGGCGTGGCCAGCGAGGGGATGATTTGTTCGTCAGACGAGCTGGGGCTTACTAATACTCGTGCGCGTGGTATTATGGTGCTGGACGACAAAATCCCGCTCGGCACGGACGTATCTTCGTTGTATGGAAAAGCCGACACTGCTTTTGAGTTGGAAATTACATCTAACCGCCCCGACTTGCTTTCCCATTTGGGTGTAGCAC
>JAKSPG010000200.1 GCA_024405075.1 Elusimicrobiaceae bacterium
CGCATGGTATCAAAAAAAAAAACAAGTCAAGCTTTTTCCGCTTTCCTAACACCAAAAGGCACAACAAACAAAAAATGGGCAAAGAACACAAAAAGACGTTGTGGGGGCATTTTACGGCCATTAAATAACAACGTATTTGCGACGGGCAGGCAATTTTTGCTTGACATACCAAAAAAAAAAACGATAATGTTTGTAGCTTTATTTTTAGGAGATTTTTATGCAAACAAGAAAAGGGTTTACCTTAATTGAATTATTAGTCGTTGTTCTTATCATCGGTATTTTGGCGGCCGTAGCGCTCCCGCAATACCAAAAGGCAGTGGAAAAATCAAAAGCGGCACAAGCGTTTGTGGCGTTAAATAGTTTAATACAAGCGCAAGAAGCCTATCACTTGGCAAACGGCACTTATGCCACTTCGTTTGACGAACTGGCTGTAGAACTACCTTGGACGGGTAACAAAACCTGGGCCATTGCCAGCTTGGTGGCTGATACCCGTTCCAACGGAGAATGGTCGTTACAATTATGGAGGAATTACAGCAATCTTGCGGGAAACAGCGGTATTTACTTGGGTCGTTTAACGGGGAAATATAAAGGAGCCGGATTTGTATATTATTTTACAAACACAAGCTCTTTTCCTACAAACCAAATCCTATGCGCGGAAAGGCAGGCGTCCGGGATTCGTTTTGAGTTAACAGCCGGTACCTATTGTCAAAAAATATTTCGTGCTACAAGCACTACCGGCGATTCTAACGCAAGGTTGTACAAACTGCCATAAAAACAACCCCGCTAACGCGGGGTTGTTTTATATCAAACTATCACGGAGCCGCTGTTAGAACGTACCCAGCTCCATTTGTTTAAAAAAGTCCTGGTTGGACTTAGTAGACGACAATTTTTCAAGCAGCATCGTCATCGCATCTACCGAGCCCAAAGGAGCCAGCACTTTACGCATAATCCAGACTTTGTTTAGCTCATCCTCGCTCAAGAGCAAATTCTCTTTGCGTGTAGAACTGCGGTTGATATCCACCGCCGGGAAAATGCGCCGCTCGGACAGTTTTCTATCCAAGCACAACTCGCTGTTACCGGTACCTTTGAACTCCTCAAAAATAACTTCGTCCATACGACTACCCGTTTCAATCATCGCCGTGGCGATAATGGTAAGCGAGCCGCCTTCCTCAATGTTGCGCGCGGCGCCCAAAAAGCGTTTAGGTTTTTGTAGAGATGTCGCTTCCAACCCGCCTGTTAGCACGCGGCCGGAGGAAGGGGCCACCGTGTTGTACGCCCGGGCTAAACGGGTCAAAGAGTCCAACAATACCACCACGTCTTTGCCTTGTTCAGCCATGCGTTTGGCTTTTTCAATAACCATTTCGGCTACTTGTACGTGGCGGTCGGCCGGCTCGTCAAACGTAGAAGCTACCACTTCGCCTTTTACGCTACGGCTCATGTCGGTTACTTCTTCGGGGCGTTCGTCGATAAGCAGTACCATCAGCACGGCATCTTTATAATTCTCGGCGATAGAATGGGCGATGGCTTGTAAAATCATCGTCTTACCGCTTTTGGGCGGTGCCACAATCAGCGCGCGCTGGCCTTTACCGATCGGCGCGATGATATCAATCACGCGCTGGGTTAATGCATTTTTGTCCAGCTCCAGCGGGAAGCGTTCGTTGGGGTGCAAAGGAGTCAAGTTTTCAAAAAGAGGACGGTTATATATTTTATCGGAGTCAACCCCGTTCACTTTTTGTACTTGCAGCATGGCAAAGAAACGCTCGTTATCTTTAGGCGGGCGGATTAACCCTTCAATCGTGTCTCCTTTGCGCAGGCCAAAGCGCTTACTCTGCTACGGACAGCACTACA
>JAKSPG010000201.1 GCA_024405075.1 Elusimicrobiaceae bacterium
GAGTGAGCAAAAACTGCGTTACCGGTACTTGGACAAGGGGCGGTATGTTGCCATAGTGCCGGTGTGCATAGTCCAACGCTACGGAAAGATATCTGCTCATGTAAATGCCATCGTACCCGGTTTTGCCAATTTGCATACCGTAAACCAATAAATGTTCTAACTCTTGTAAATCTTTGAATACCATCCCTCTGTACATAGAATGGCCTGACGACCTATAACCTGTAATACTGTATAATTCCAAATCTTCAAATTCGGGCATGTGCCGGTCCAACTGCTTGGTGGGAAAAAGTGCTGCCTGCACGGTATTATCTTCAGGGGACAGTTTTAGTTCTGTTAGTTCTTGCGGGCGCAGAATAAGTTGGGTTCGGACCGACGATGTGGTAACGTCCGCCGGCAAATTTACAAAATTCAACGCAAAGGCCTTGGGCGCGGCCAGCTGAACTTTTGCCGTCTGCCGGCCGACTTGCTCGGCTAAATTCAGGACGTTTTCCACCCCGGTTTTGATAAGATTACCTTCTTGTCCAAAAGCCGGACAAACCGTTAAACCGCACAACAAAATAAGCACTAATTTTTTCATAAATTTTTACTCCTACCAAGAAAATAACGTCCCATACGCCGGGATGAAAACCATTTCTCCCTCGTGCAAAACCGCTTTATACCAGCCCGGTTCGCCGTTTACTTCCAAAAAGACCATAACGTCCGAAATAAACTCCGGTGCAATATCCCGCCGAATTACACGCATAAAATCAACTAGTCCGTCCGGTTCGTTTTCCTTGGATAATTCATACACAGCCGGCATCTTTACCATAACCGGCAACACCGGGTAAACGGCTCCCAGAGGGGAGGCGTATTTTAAAGCTGTGTCCAGCTCAGACGATGAGAAAATACCCGGGTAGTGCGGGCTTATTTTACTAAGCTCCATGCCACTTTCCAATAAATGTTTTACCTGTTCCAGCCGAGTAAATATCATCCCCCGATACCGGGCCGCATCGCTTGGGTCTTTCCAATTTTTCCACGAAGTGGGGATATACATTACGCGACCGTCGTGCCCCCGAGGGAAAAGGTATAAATCCACGGTCTTCCAATCCAGCACCCGGCTTTCCAAAACAGGCAGCTCCCCAACCGAAGCCAGCTGTGATTGTCCGTTGGGATGCATCTGCACCGTGGGTTTTGTAACCCAGTTGGTTATTTGTATCATCCCCGCACGGGACAACGATCGCCGGGTCATCTGCTCGCCTACTTTAAGGGCAATGCTGCTTTGCGTAGCCGTAGCTTTACCGGCTCTTACAACGGCCTTCCCACCAGTCCCTTGCGCAAAAGCGGGAGTAATTCCTATAGTCAATAACAAAATCAAGATAAGCTTTTTCATAGGCACGCTCCTTTACTCGTGTATACCAAAATTTCTATATCCCAAATAGCCGTTTACTAAACCTGCGGGAACTTTTACTAACACCAACTCTTTATTTTCCAGTACAGCTTCGTACCAATCTACTTTACCGTTTACTTCCAAAAACGTCATCACGTGCGAAATATCAGACGGCAAAATCGTATGAAAAAATTCATATTCGTAAGAAAGTAATGAATACGCTCTTTCTTCCGCCGGCGTAACCGGTACCGATACCACTACCGGGATTCTATGAAGACTTCTAAAACTAAAACTTTGCGGCATATAGAAATCTTCTTCTCCGTTAACTCCCGGCTGGCGCACATATTCTGCCGCAATGGCATACGACATGGCCACCGGCAAATGGGGGGAAACATACACGCCTTCGTTCCCTTCGTAAGAATGCACCTTCTCCAGCTCCAACCCGTCGTACTTAATGCATCCCGACCCTCTGCGGTCAA
>JAKSPG010000202.1 GCA_024405075.1 Elusimicrobiaceae bacterium
GCTAAGTTTAATAAACAAATTGCATAATTTCAGTTGTGAAAATTTTGTGTTGGCGGAAGTAACCAATGCGTTGTACAACGTATCGTATGATGCAGATACGCAGAAAGTAATCGTACAGCGCAAATCTCAGCAAGAACAAGAGCAAGAAATTGAACAAGCCGGCGGCAACCAAAATGCGTTTAACGTAGTGGAGGCCTTCACCTCTTCTACGGATATGGGCTCCGAAGCGGCTAACAACGTAGCGGAGGTGATTAACCAACTGGCGCAAACCGATACATACGCAGCTGTCCAAGCTGTCAAAGCGCTCGCGCCGGAAGAAGGTGCTACGCGCCAGGTTGTCCAGACGGTTAATACCAACGAAATTTTTTCTGCCATGGGAACGCATATTGCCAGTGTGACGGGAAGTTCCGATGTGGCACCGCGTACCTATGCGTTAGGGGATAACGCCGCCCTTTACGACGGTGGTACATACTCCGTTTGGGCGCAAGGTTTGTTAAACAAGACACATAAAGAGGCTAATTCTTCCTCGGGTTCGTTTACAGGCCGCAGCACGGGTATTGTCGGCGGTGCCGATACCCGGTTGTCCGATGAGTGGTTGGTCGGTTTAGGGTATGCTTACACGCATACGAATATGCGTTCTACGGGTCGCCATGACCGGATTTTGGGCGATAACTTCTTAGCTTATGCCCAATACAAACCGGGAAGCTTCTTCGTGCAAGGGGCGTTTACATACGGCGATTCCAAATACGAAGAAGACAAGAACGTCAGCGGAATTTTAGTTGACGCGGACTATCACGTTCATTCCTATGCATTGAATTTAACAACGGGTTTTGAGGCTACCGAATGGTTAACACCCATGGCCGGCATCCGCTACTCGGTGTTACATCAGGAAGGATATAAAGACTCGTCAGATCAGCGCATAGCGGCAGAGCAGAATAGTTTCTTCTCCGGTTTATTGGGTGCTAAATTGCAACAACTCTACACAGTAGGTGGCGTGCGCGTATTACCGCAATTGCATGCCGGTGTTGTGTATGATTTTGTTAGCGACGGCGTAAACGGCCGTGTCAGTCTACCCAACGGCACTCTGTATGAAATCCAAGGTGATCGCTTACACCGGCTAGCTGCCGAAGCGGGATTGTCGTTTACCGCGTGGCTGACGGAACAGGTAGAAGTATCCTGCGGATATGAAGGAGCTTTCCGCAAGGATTACAACTCCCATACCGGTACGTTGAAATTACGTTATACGTTCTAAATAAAAAACGAACGTACAATTTCCGGCCGCCCGGGTTTCCGGGCGGCCGGTTCTTTCGTGCAATTAAAAACCCCCGTGTGTGGGCGGGGGGAAATTTTTGATGAGAGGGTTCAGTTGTTTATTTGAGCCGCGTTACCGCACCGAGCAATTCATCGGTGTCAAACGGCTTATATAATACACCGTCTGCGCCGCGCTTTTGGGCTTCTTCCAACACGGTATTTTGCTGTAAACCCGTTACGATAAGCACTTTAACGGCCGGATATGTTGCTTTTAATTTAGCCAAAATATCCAACCCGTTCTCCGTTGGGAAAAACACATCCAACAATACCGCGTCCACCCGGGTATTTTTTAAGTGGTCAAACAGCGCGTGCGAACCGTCCGCTTCAAAGGCCACCTCAAAGCCGGAAGACTCCAACACGTTGCGAATGGCGGAGCGTAAAATGCCCGAATCGTCTACAAGTGCAATTTTCATATATATTATTTATTGATATACGGCGCGGCCAATTTTTCCCCAAAGTCCAACAAAGCTTGGGTATCTTTTTTGGTGGCACTTTCCGCGTATACGCGT
>JAKSPG010000203.1 GCA_024405075.1 Elusimicrobiaceae bacterium
AAAAAAAAACGATGTCAAGCTTTATTTTTTCCCACCGACCCTGCGGGCGGCAAGCATACAAAAAATGTCATCCCGCAGAGTCGGTATGCGGGATATAAAGTCCTTATTGGTTGCCGCCCCTATACCCCGCATAGAAACACTGCGGGGTGACGAGGGGCGGTAGGCCAGGATGACGGGCGGGAGAAAAATGGGCCCCGGAAAGACCCCTTGCCGGGGGCAGGACCCTGCGGGCGGCCTCCTTGCCCGTGTGGCGAACACAAAAAACTGCACACCCCAACCAGAGATGTGCAGTAAAAACAAGTTGTTACCTAGCTTAAATTACCGGTGCTTATTGATAAACGCGGCGGCTTCAATACCGGCTTTGGCCCCCGTTCCGGCGGCAATAATCGCTTGGCGGTAGTGTTTGTCGGCACAGTCGCCCGCGGCAAAAACACCCTCCAGCGTGGTGTGGGTGCGTTCGTCAGCTAGCACGAGGCCGTCGTCGGAAAGTCCTACCAACGAATCTTTCAAAAAAGATGTTTGCGGCACTGCTCCAATAGCCACGAACACGCCGCTAACCGCTAAATCTTGCGTTTCACCGCTTTGCACATTTTTCACACGAAGTCCTTCCACGATCTCTGTACCTAAAATTTTCTCCGGCACGGCGTTTAAGACAAATTCAATTTTTGGGTTTTTGCGCGCCTGCTCCACGGTTACCTGGTCAGCGCGGAAACCCTCACGGCGGTGTACCAAATACACTTTGGGACAAAATTGTGAGAGGAAAAGCGCATCTTCAAAGGCCGTATTTCCTCCGCCGATGACCGCCACCGTTTTACCCCGCATAAAAAATCCGTCGCAGGTGGCACAGGCGGAAACCCCTTTGCCGCGCAGGTGCTCTTCTTCGGGAAGTCCCAGCCAGCGCGCTTTGGCTCCGGCGGCAATAATCACGCTTTTGGCCTCGTACACCGTGCCGGACGCACACGTGGCGATAAACGGCGTTTTGTGGCCTTCCAGTTTAACAATTTCCTCGGAAACAATTTCTACGCCCAAGCGTTTGCATTGTTTGTGCATGGTATCCATGATTTCAAAGCCACCCACAGGGTTTACAAATCCGGCGTAGTTTTCTATCTCGTTGGTTTGCAAGAGCTGCCCGCCCGGCACACTGCCCCCGGCGATGACTGTTTTCACACCGGCACGCACGGCATAAATAGCCGCACTGCAACCCGCAGGCCCCGCACCGATCACTAATAAATCTATTTCTTTTTTCATACTACAAACTCCTTAAATAAGCTGGTAAAAAATTCTACCGGGAACCCCACCACGTTGGTTTTGCTTCCCACCGTACGCTCAATAAACGGGTCTTCCTCGTCTTGCACAGCATAGGCCCCGGCTTTATCCATGTGTTTGCCGGCCAAATGCACCAGTTGCGCCGCGGATAATTTACGCGCTTTGCAAGCGGAAACATCATACCCATACACCATTTTATGTTCCGCCAAACACACAATGCATACCCCGGTATAAACGCGCTGCCAACTACCGTTTAATTTAGTTAAAATACGTTTAGCATCAGGCAAATTTTTCGGTTTGCCGATGATTTCCCCTTTGCAGTACACCAGCGTATCGGCCCCGATGACAACCGCTTGCGGATACTTGCACGCCACATCAAACGCTTTTTGCAAAGCTAACTCTTTGACACGCGCCGACGGACGCTTTTGGGTGCTTTTTTCTTTAATCTGGGAGGGAATAATATCAAATTTTACCCCCAGACTTTTTAAAATCTCAATACGCCGCGGCGATTTAGAAGCTAAAATAAGATGCATGTTTATT
>JAKSPG010000204.1 GCA_024405075.1 Elusimicrobiaceae bacterium
TTGGTGTGTTGGCCGCAATAGCGTTGCCGCAATCCCAAGTGACCGTAGAAAAAGCGCGCATGAGCGAAGCGTTTACCACGTTAAAAAGTGTGAAGGAATCCGAAGAACGCTACTATTTAGCTAACGGAACATACGTGGCCGATTGGGAGGAATTGGATATTTCGTTGCCGGGAACAATTTTATCCAGTACAATAATTAAGTTGCCAAGCGGGTGGAGAATGTATATTGACGATCACGGCTACATATATGCGGTAAATAAATCAAATACAAACACGCTTATTTTTAGCTATACACACAGTGCTTCTCCGGATTTGCGACGTTGCCAAGCCAAACAAAACAATAAGGTGGCTCATCAAGTGTGTAAAGGTTTGGGAGGAAAGGACTCTACCGATTCAACAGGGTGTATTATTGGGAATTGTACGGTTTATACGTTGTGAAATACGTTGCTTTTTACACACAAAAAAATCCCCAGGGTTATTTTTACCTCGGGGATTTTTTAACCAAGAACTTTCTTTATTTCTTCACAGGTACAACACCTGCTTTTTCCAGCATTTCTTTGGCGTTTTCAAATACTACATCCGGTGAAATATCCCGCATGCACTTAAAGTGCCCTTCGGGGCATTTTCTCCCCCCGTGTAAGGCGCACGGGCGGCAGGGCAAATTTTTCACTTCCATGACCCGGTGTCCCTCCCCATACGGGAAGAAACCCAACTCACGCGTAGTCGGACCGAAGATGGCCAGCGTCGGCACATCAAACGCGGTGGCGATGTGCATGGGGCCAGAGTCGTTTGTAATAAAAAGTTTGAGGTGTTGCATGAGGGCCATTAAATCAGCCAGGCTGGTTTTTCCGCACAAGCTGGCGGCGTGCCCGGTGGATAGCTGGCAAATTTTTTCGCCTAGGACCGCATCCTGTTTCCCTCCGCCAATTAAAACAGCTTGCACGCCCAGTTCCGTTTGTAAGCGGCTGATGAGTTTGACAAAATATTCCATGGGCCAGCATTTGGTCGGCCAAGCACTCCCGGCGTGAATACCCACCAATGTTTTGCCTTCCAAGTTAAAATCGCGGATTAAGCGTTCCACATTTTCCTCGGCGGAAGGGGCATAATGCATGCTTAATTTTTCGGCGGTAAATTGTTCTTTTACAATACCTTGCAATAAGGAAAGGTTGCGCTCGGCATCGTGAATCATCCACGAGAACGGCACCGTTTTAGTGTAAAACCAACGCCCTTCGCTGGATGTAAACCCAATGCGTACCGGTACGTGCGAAAGCCACGCAATAAGCGCACTGCGGAAGCTGCGGTGCGGTACAAGCAGGATATCGGCGTGTGTGTCGCGAATAGCGCGGGCTGTTTTCCACACACCGGCAATTTTATTCCAACCTTTTTTATCGTTTAAGATAATTTGGGATACTTCTTTCATCGGCCGGAAAATATCTTCCGTTTGCGGGCGAGTGATTACCACAATTTTAGCTTCTGGGAACAGTTTAGCTGTTTTTTGAATCAGCGGAGTTGTTAATACACTGTCGCCGATAAACGAGGTTTGGAAAATAGCAATCGTGTTTACTTTTTTGCCGCTTCCTTCCACGTGTTTGTAGGCCCAGTCCCCTAGTTTGGGCTCGCGGTATTTTACGGGGATATCCCATTGTTTTAAAGCTGATAGGTATTTATCCAGCGTGTGACGTTCCAACACCGGTGACATGCGGCGAAAGCGCACAAACAAGCGGCGCTCCAGCGAGTTTTTGATGTAGCGGATGCGGTT
>JAKSPG010000205.1 GCA_024405075.1 Elusimicrobiaceae bacterium
GTTTTTCTTTGCATACAGTTCTCCTTTTTTTTTTTTTTAAATGTATGCAAAAACGGCCGGTACTACTGAACCGAAATGAGGTCGCCCAGCAGTAACAGCCGCGGCGTGCTGTGTTTACACAGCACGCACTGGGCATAACCAAGCGGGGTTATAAGGCCCGCTTAATTACGCCTAAACGACTGCTTTTGGCCTCATTTCGGGCAGCTAATTACGCTGCCGACGGTATTTGCATACCCTCCAAAAACAGATAAAATGACTCTCTTATTATACAAAAACTGGCTTAAAGGGGTTATTTGCGCAAGCGACATTTGCTGTAATCGGGCAGGAAAACGGTAAACCAAGTATGAGGGATAATCGCATTCGTTTTATCCCGGTAAGGTTGTAGCACCTGTTGGCGTTGTGTGTCTTGCCCGACTGCTTGCTCCAGAGAGGGAAATGTCCGTTTTATGTAAAGCGGCGGTTGTGCCTGGGCGACTTCTTCTTCTCTTTCATACATGTATTCGGCGCAATATTCCAAGATCTCGTCCTTTTCCAGTTCTTCCCACCAATCGTTGGGGGAGACCCCTTCCTGTTCTTGGATTTGGTAGGCAAGAGCATATGCCTGTGAGTCTTCCTCTTTCAGTTTTTCCGAAGTGTAAAAATCAAATTGTACGTAGGGTTCTGCCAAACGTTGGGGCAGTTCAATCGCGCCGGACTCGGTTGTTGTCAAATGCCCGGCTCCCGCGTAAGTAACAATTACATCGTAAAAGGGGCTTACGGCCCTAATATATCGTTCCCATTGTGCGTTGCGTTGTTCTATGCCCCAGGGGGTGCGGGATAAAAAGTCGTGTAGGTAGGCAAGCTGTTTTCGTCGTAACTCGTCATATTGCACGGACAAGGTGTGACGTTGCGTGGCCAGGTCGGTTAATTCGTTTTGGAACTGTTGTTTTACTTTTTGCAGTTGGGCCGGGGAGAGGGGTTTCCCGTCTGCAAAAAATAACGAGTTCTCGTCTGCCCGTTTCCAGTTTTCCTCGTGTGCGCGGTAATCCTTTTCGGCTTGCCGCAGCTGTGCGGCAGTTTGTTCCAGTTGTTGAGCCAGGGCCGGGTTATATTGCTGCAAAATTTGTTGTGTTTCGGAGTGGTCCAGCCCTTCCACCCAGGCATCTCCTATTTTGATACGGTAGGTCGTTTCCCCGGAGTTGTCATCAACAATTGCGTCGCCCAGGTAATCGTCCAGCCCTAAAACATCTATATCCAATTTATCGGTTGTTTTGAGTAAAGAAGTATACGTTGAATACAGAGAAAAAGGTAACGTTTTTTCACGGGGGAAGTGGATGGGGACATCGGTTTCTTTTTCGCGTATAGCAAATTCCAACGCTAACAAGATGCGCGCTTGCGGCCGGGCTTTGCGAATCTGTTTAAGTAGCCGCGCTACTTCCAGCGGAATTGTTTTTGTTTCGTGAGCAGATGCATCCGATACATAGATGTACTTGACTGCTTGGATTTCCCGGGTGTAGTCCGGGCGGGTGGCGGCTCCTGTTTGCTCCCCTAAAAACAGCGAAGTGAGTAATTCACAATCCGAATCATACAAACAGTGGAGTAAGTTGTTTATGTCGGGGTCCTCTTCCGGCTCTTGCAAAATAGTATTTTCTGCTAAAAAAGTTTCCCAATCCGGGAAATAAACGTCAGAAAGAGGTTCGCGCAAGGCCGCTCTGATATTTTCCCGGTGTTGCTGGACGACGTCCACCTCTCGGGTGCGCCGGGCGACTTGGCC
>JAKSPG010000206.1 GCA_024405075.1 Elusimicrobiaceae bacterium
CCTATCCAATATGCTATCACATACCCCAAACGTTTGCCCGGACCGGTTAAAAAATTAAACCTTTTTGAAGCCGCCCGATTAGATTTTTTTGAGCCGGACTTTGACCGTTTCCCCTGCTTGGAACTGGCCCTGGCCGCCGCGCGCCAAGGAGGCATCTTCCCGGCGGTTTTAAGTGCTGTCGACGAAATAGCGGTGGATGCATTTTTAACAGGTAAAATTAAATTTACTGATATTGCCAAACTGGTGTACACCGTCTTAAAATTGGCTCCGCAGACGCAGCCGGAAGCCACGCTTAACCAGGCGTTGGAAGCTGACCAATGGGCGCGCCAAGCGGCCCGCCAAGCGTTGGAAAGCAAGACGTATCGTCACGCCATCATTTAGGAGAGAATATGCTTATTTCTATTATTGCCGTACTGGTTGTATTAAGCCCCATCGTTATCGTTCACGAGTTTGGGCATTACGTGGCCTGCCGATTAACAGGGATCCGCGTTAACGAGTTTTCCTTCGGTTTTGGCAAAATCTTGTGGCATAAAAAAGTAGGCGATACGGACTACCAAATCCGCGCGATTCCTTTCGGCGGGTTTGTAGAACCGGCCGGCCCCATGTTCCACCCGCAAGATGCCAAAGAACCCCCTCAACCGTATGAATTTGCCGCCAAAAAATGGTACGCCAAATTTTTTATGGTAGTAAACGGGGCGCTTTTTAATTATCTGCTTGCCGCGTTAATTTTTAGCGTACTCGTTTACGTCAAGGGTGTACCGGAAAATGACCCGACGCAACTTTCCGCTACAGTAGGCTCGGTGGTAAAGGACTATCCGGCCGCGCGCCTGAACTTGCAAGAGGGCGACGTGATTACTGCCGTAAACAATACCGCGGTATCTACCTGGCAAGACCTTACTAACGCGCTAGCTAATCGCCAAGGCGATTTACACCTAACCTACCAACGCGGAGGCGAATTACTGACTGCCGTTGTAAAAGAAAGCGATTTTAACCCGCAACAACCCACCGTGCTCGGCATTACAGCACTGCCGGTATACCACACCGTAGCGTGGTGGAAAGCCATCGGCCTGGGATTTTACCAGTGTTATTACTGGACGGAGATGTCTCTGTCCTCGTTAGCGCACAGTTTTTCCCAAAAGAAAGCTCCTGAACTGGCCGGGCCGATTGGTATTGTAAATGTAATACACCAGGCAGCACACCGCAATTTGACGGATTTTGTGTTTTTAATTGCCTTGCTTTCCGTAGCGGTAGGGATGTTTAACTTATTTCCTATTCCGATATTAGACGGCGGATATGCGCTTGTGTATTTATGGGAAGGACTCACGCACAAATTACCGACGGAAAAAACACTTAACATCGCAGTAAACTGTGGGTTGTATTTGCTGATTTTGCTGGTGGTATACGCCTCTTATTCTGACATAAAACGTATCTCCTTCCCGACTAAAACTGTAGCGGCCGTTACCCAACCGGCCGAGGATAACACCCATTCCACCGAGGTAAAACATGTACAAGACTAGAGAAGTAAAAGTAGGCCCATATACGCTGGGTACCGGGCACCCGGTACGCGTGCAAAGCATGTGTAATACCGATACGCACAACGCCGAAAAAACCGCCACACAAATTAATGCCTTAGAGCAAGCCGGATGTGAAATCAACCGTGTCGCCGTGCCGGATATGGATGCGGCCAAAACG
>JAKSPG010000207.1 GCA_024405075.1 Elusimicrobiaceae bacterium
TGACTCAATCACTTTCCATTTTTGCCTCAGAAGCAAATATCACTCCCCAAAAAAAACTCCGCGCTCGTAATAAGCGCGGAGTTGGTTACTAAAAACTACTATTTAGAGGCAGTTACATCTTGCGCTGGTTTTTTACTGGTTAAAATAGCCCAGCTCAGAACTGCCAAGAGTACAATCACTACCATCCAGCCGATTTTACCCAGCGGCGTGTAATCGTTGTGATAGTTCACGATAATAGGCGCTACGATTACGGCCACCATGTTGACTACTTTAATCAGCGGATTAACGGCCGGACCGGCGGTGTCTTTAAGCGGATCTCCTACCGTATCGCCCACTACGCTGGCTTTGTGGCGTTCAGATCCTTTGCCGGTGTTGGCGGCCAGGTCGGACGGTTCGTCCTCCACCACTTTTTTGGCGTTATCCCACGCGCCACCGGCGTTAGACATAAATACCGCCAGCAATTGCCCGGAAACGATAATCCCGGCTAAAAAGCCGCCTAAAGCTTCCACCCCAAAGGCCAGCCCTACTACCACGGGGGACACAATGCCGAGCAAGGCCAAAATGACCAGTTCTTTCTGTGCTGCCACGGTGGAAATGTTTACGGCGCGGGAATAATCGGGCTGGGTTTTGCCTTCCAGCACACCGCCTCTAAATTGGCGGCGTACTTCTTGCACAATTAAGGCAGCCGCGCGGCTGACGGCGTTAATAGCAAAAGACGAGAACAACCACGGTAATGCCCCGCCGATCAGCATCCCTACAAATACGACCGGGTTGGAAACCACAATACCCACTTCGGAAAGCAGGGTTAGTACTCTGCCGTCCCCGGCAGCGGCCCAGGCATCGTTTAAAAGTCGTTGGACGTTGCTCACGTCCACCATGTACGAAGCAAATAACGACACCGCCGCAATCACGGCCGAGCCGATAGCCACCCCTTTGGTAATGGCTTTGGTGGTGTTGCCTACGCCGTCCAAATCGGCCATAATTTGACGGGCCTTTTTGGTTTCTTCATCATTTTGGCCGTGCCAGCTCATCTCGCCGATGCCGTTGGCGTTATCGGCAATCGGGCCGAACGAGTCCATGGCTACGTTGTTGCCGGTCAGTGTGAGCATGCCGATACCGGTCATGGCTACACCGTAGAGGATGAAATTAAATTTCTCTACCGGCGATAAACCGTCAATGGATCCGAAGATGATTACCGAGAGGAAAATAGACGCCGCAATCACAAGCGTCGTCCATACGGCACTTTCAAACCCGACGGCAATACCCGACAAAATCGTCGTAGCAGAACCTGTAGCCGTGGATTTTTTAATCTCTTGCACGGGTTTGCCTTCTGTCCCGGTGAAATATTCGGTCAGGCGGTCAATGCAAATGGCAAGTAAAATACCGATAGTTGTTGCCGCAAACGGACGCAACCAACCGCCGGGTACGTTGGCCATGTAGAAGTAGGCCAACACGCCGAAAATAGCGACGGAAATTGCCGCGGAAATGGAATACCCTTTGAAGATAGCTTTCATGGCATTTCCGGCGGAGCGTTTGGAATCTTTTACAGCATACGTGCCGATAATAGAACATAGCACACCGATCCCGCGTACCAATAACGGATAAACAATCCATTCGTGGTGGCCCGTAATACGCCACAAGGCAATACCTAAAATCAAGCCCGATACAATCGTTACTTCGT
>JAKSPG010000208.1 GCA_024405075.1 Elusimicrobiaceae bacterium
CTAAAAAGACGACCGCCGCAAAAAAAACAACGGCTACCAAAAAAACGACCGCTGCAAAAAAAACAACGGCTGCTAAAAAAACGACTGCCAAAAAAGCAGAAAAAGAAACTGCGGAAGAAACCAAATAACTTTGCTTCCACGGAAAGTTCCCCCTCTGCGGGAACTTTCCGGCAGATTTCACAAGTTAGGAGAAACACATGTCTTTAATGGACGATATTAAAAATTTAAGAGAAAAAACCGGCGCCGGCATGATGGATTGCAAAAAAGCCCTCATGGAATGCAACAACGACATGGAACAAGCTGTCGTTTACCTGCGTAAGAAAGGTTTGGCCGCCATGGCTAAACGCGCCGACCGCGACACCAAAGAAGGCCGCGTCAGCGTCAAAACAGACGGTAAAAATATTGCAATGGCTTACCTCGGTTGCGAAACCGACTTTGTAGCCAAAACCGATGATTTTATTAAACTAGCCGATGAATTGGCCGATTACGTGCTCAAACACCCGGGTGTGGATTATATGAGCGATGAATATATCAAAGGCCAAATCACGGAACGTGCGCCGAAATTCGGCGAAAATACGGCCCTCAAGGGTGCCTACAACTGGGCGCCGGCCGAAGGTTCCGTCATGGCGTATTATGTTCACTCGGACAATAAAAAAGCATCCATTTTGGAACTCGCTATCAAAGGTAATTGCGACAAAAACGCCGCTACCGAAATTGCCCGTGGTTTAGCCATGCATACCGTCGGCATGCAAAGCGGTTGGGTAGACGCCAAAGACATCCCGCAAGAAGTGATTGACCGGGAACTAGATATCTACCGCACCCAAGCGCAAAACGAAGGCAAACCCGCCGAAGCCATTGAAAAAATGCTGCCCGGCAAAGTCAAAAAGTTTGCTAAAGACAACTGCCTTTTAGAACAACCCACGATTAAAGACAACAAAAAAACCGTGGCAGATTACTTGAAAGAAGAATCCAAAAAATTAGGTTGCGAACTGAGCGTTGTACGCTTTGTGCGTTTCTAATTGAAAATTGTAGTAAGAACCCCCGCAAGAAATTATCTTGCGGGGGTTTTTATACGCTGTTAAGTAAGGATTTGTTATTTTATCTGTCAAGGAAACGATAGGACTGGAACCCGCCACCGGAGCTGTATCCCCCGTTCTTATTACCCGTAATTTGTTGGCAAAACGTATTAGCACGGGTACTTGTATGCGGAATAGCCCAACAATAAGCATATTTATTTCCCCATCGTTTCTGATATCCAACATATTCTTCATCATGAACTTGTACGTAGCAAACCCCGTACATTGTATCATGTAAATAACAATATCCCCACGGATAAGTATATTTGTTTGTACCATAAGAATTGTTCGCTCTGTTTGGGGCAGGTAAATCAATAGGTAATTCTTCCCAATCCCAACTATATTTTCCGTTAGCCAAATAATAGGACGTTTCAGCTTTATCCAAAGCATTCATCAATGTTACGGCTTGCATATAACGGCTTTTGAGTACACTCTGCTGATACTGCGGCAACGCCACCGCCGCCAAAATACCGATGATTAACACCACTACCAACAATTCAATTAAGGTAAATGCTTTTACGTTTAGACGGCCTAACAAACCACTTTTCTTTTCCATGCATACCCCTCCTCATAAATGGGCATAAACCAAATGTAGCAAAAACAA
>JAKSPG010000209.1 GCA_024405075.1 Elusimicrobiaceae bacterium
GGCGTGGTCGGGGCTTCCTTTAAGGGGATTTTTCCCTTGTTTGAGGCGGGCCCATGTCACAAAACAAATGTCTGTTAGCGGGACGGCGATGATTAAAAGCGGCGCTAAAAACCCCCAGTTGGAGGTTTGGCTGTATCCCGTGGCTAAACACAACGCGGCAATTAAAAATCCGAGTAGGTTAGCACCGCTATCACCTAAGAATAATTTCCGTTTAACAGAAAAATTAAATGGTAAAAATGCCATACACGCGCCCAGCAACGCGAGCGCGGCAAAGTTGACGTAAATAAATTCCGAAGGTAGCGCAATAAACGCCAGCCCCAGCGTACAAGCTATGGCTTGCGTAGTGCAAAGGCCGTCTTGCACATCTAATAAGTTAAAAGCATTTGTCAGGCCGACTACCCACAAAAATGTAAGCGCGTACGCCACCCATGCGTTTGGAAATACACGGATAAAAATTCCGTAGTAAATTAAGCAAACAGTGGCCGCGGCTTGCAAGCAAAGTTTAGCGGAAATGGGTAGCCCCGCAGGTTTTTTGAAATCGTCCCACAGCCCCATGATAAAAATAAGAGTTGCACCCAAGATAATTCCGCGTAAACTATGTAACGTGCCCGAAGGGAAATGCGTAATCAGCCGGATAATTACCAATGCGGCTACAAGGCCCATCAAAATGCCGCAACCGCCCAGCGTGGGAACGGCGCGCGCGTGGGTTTTAAGGCCGCCGGGCGCGTCCAGCAAATGCTTGCCCAGCCAACCGCGAAGCACCGGCAGCGACACAAACGTACACCCAAACGAAACACACCCCGCAAAGAGATAGAGGACAAAAATATCCATAATATTTATAATATCATAATAAGGAGAAGTTAAGATGACAAAACAAATTTTAGCATTTTCGTTGGCAATTTTACTTTGTGCGTGCGCCGGGGGGCAGATTAAGCGCTCTTCGGTGGATATGCACGCATATAAGAAAGTTGATTTCTTTGCGGCGGGGTACAGCCGGGCCGCTTTTAAAATAGTAGGTACCATGAACGACGTGGCCTTGGAAGGCGTGCTGACGGTCAAAAAAATAGGAGAGCAGGACTTTGAGGTCTCCGTGATGACCGCCGGTGCTTACCGGGTGCTTTATGCTACTGTAACCCCGCAAGGGATTGCCTACCGCCAATTATTCCCGGATGCCGATACGTCACTGGTGCGTTCGCGTATTTCGCAATTTTTGAATTTACTTTTACTGCCGCCGGGGGTGTATCAACGCAACCGGGTCACTAAAGAACAGCTAACGGTATTTTATAAAGGGGAGGACGGGTCGGTGCGGTTGATGTATAACTTGCCGAATGTATACCCGGCCGCTGCCAAGACCGTTACGATGTTAAACACGGCTGATTTATTTTATGATGAGTATGCCCCGGCCGATGCTGAAGCCACAGTGCAAGTACCGCATGCGCTGGTATATAAAGACGGGAAAATAGAACTGTCGCTCACCTTGATTAGCTTAAAATAATTTTTTTTAATCGTCAAAGGCAGACAACCGCTTTTCGGTATGAGAGGCGGTTGTTTTTTGCGTTTTTCGCACGGGGAGGCAAACCGTTGTTTGCTATTTTCCCTGAGTTTTGTTAGAGGAGGAAAAAATAAAACTTGACATCGTTTTTTTTTTTGATACCATGCGATTATAACC
>JAKSPG010000021.1 GCA_024405075.1 Elusimicrobiaceae bacterium
ATTTACGTTAATTGAGCTGTTGGTAGTTGTTCTTATTATTGGCATATTGGCGGCGGTGGCGTTGCCCAAATACCAACGGGCGGTGGATAAGTCCCGCGCGATGGATATCATCGTTCAGGGCAAACCGTTACTCCAGGCACAACAGCGGTGCTATCTGGCCGCCGGGCGTTGGTGCAAGCTAGACGAGGTGGATATAGAAGTGCCGGAGTGGAGACAAAGCGACAGTGCTTTTAGAAGATCGAGTACTCACTATTCTATTGAGATAAGCACTTGGTTTGGCTATTCAACGCCGTCACTTTGGTGTGTAGCCGGTAACACCAACGAGCGTGGCAAGCAAATCTGTCAAACGGTTGGGACAGAACATCACTCTTCCGATACTACCGTCTATTATCTAGTGGATAAACAAGGTACTTTATGAGATTTGGGCCCTTGTCCCCGCACCGTTGTTTTCCGTATGCATAAACCCACATAAATTAGTAAAATAATAGGGTATATGGAATTGTTACTTTTTATACCCATTTTGTTTTTTTCTATTATCCTGCACGAGTTCGCTCACGGCTACGTGGCGTACCGCCTGGGCGACCAAACGGCTTACTACTCCGGCCGTTTGACCTTAAACCCACTTAAACACGTGGACCCGGTGGGTACTATCGGCGTGCCGCTACTCTGTTATGTAACGGGGTTACCGCTTTTCGGGTGGGCCAAACCCGTGCCGGTTAATCCCCTGCGTTTACCCTCCCCGCGTAAAGACATGGGCAAAGTGGCCCTGGCCGGGCCGGCAATCAATTTACTGTTGGCCGTCGGTTTTGTGCTTGTGCTAAAGGCCGTTATTTTGTTGCAAGGCGTGTTGGCCGCGCAGACGGTGCGAAGCGCATTTGCCTTTTTGCAGTACGGTATTTTAATTAACGTGATGCTGGCGGTATTTAACTTAATGCCCATTACCCCGCTTGACGGCGGGCGTATCGTTACCGCGCTACTTCCCGTCAAGGCCGCACTTGTGTACGACCGCTTTTTCAGCCGTTTTGGGATGTGGCTGGTTATCGGGTTGATTTTGACGGGCGCGGTGCGGTATTTATTGTTACCGCCGGCGACTTTTGTGCTGGGGATGCTTAGTAAAATTTTATAACGTAAACAGAGGTTTTTTATGGCAGAAAATAAGATTGTACTTTCCGGGATGCGCCCGACGGGTAAACTCCATTTGGGTAACTACCACGGGGCATTAAAAAACTGGGTGAAACTGCAGGACCAGTACACGTGCTTTTTCTTCGTGGCCGATTTGCACTCCCTTACTACCGCCTATCAGCAAACGGAAAATCTGGCCGCTAATTCCGAGGCCATGCTCATTGATTGGCTGACTGCCGGATTAGACCCCAAAAAATGTACCATTTTTATCCAGTCGGACGTGCCGGAAGTCAGCGAGTTAAATACGCTACTGGGTATGATTACTCCGCTGGGGTGGTTGCTTAGAAACCCGACGTACAAAGAGCAAGTGCAGGAACTGTTAAAACAAAAATATGCCGGGCAGCTTGACGAAAAATCCCTGGGTGAAAAATTAGCTTCTATTGCGGGAGATGAAGAAATTTCCTGCTTTGGCTTTTTAGGATACCCTGTGCTTATGGCGACGGATATTTTAATTCAACAGGCCTCGTACGTGCCCGTGGGGCAGGACCAAACCGCCCACTTGGAAATCGCACGTGACTTGGCCCGCCGTTTTGAGCAAATCTACGGCGTGCAGGTCTTTACCGAGCCGCAACCGTTGTACACGGCTGTAGCGCGGGTACCGGGTATTGACGGGCGGAAGATGTCCAAATCGTACAACAATGCCATTTCGCTGGGGGAGGACCTGGACAGCGTACGCAAAAAAGTAATGACCATGTTCACCGACCCGGATAAGAAAAAAGCCACCGACCCGGCCAATCCTGAGGGCTGTGTGGTCTATGCCTTTCACCGCATTTATAACCCCAACGCGGCTAAACGCTGTGAGGAGTGTAAAGCCGGGGCGCTGGGGTGTGTGACGTGCAAAAAAGAACTATTTGCTTTAATGGAGCCGGAACTGACGGCCTTTGCCGCCCGGCGAAAAGAAATTGAAAATGACAAAGCGCAACTTACGCAGATTATCACGTCGGGTGCCGAACGGGCCCGCGCCCATGCGGCAGCTACGCTAGTAAAAGTTAAAAAAGCCATGCGGGTGATTTCATGATTCATGCGCCAACGCCGATAAACGTCCGAATCAACGTGTTTGAAGGTCCTATGGACCTACTGCTGCACTTGATTAAAAAAGACAATTTGGACGTGTGCGATATCAACATTGCCGAGATTACCAAACAGTACCTGGATTACTTAAACGTCATGAAGGAACTGAATTTGGAAGTCGCCGGTGAGTTTTTGGTCATGGCCAGCACGCTCATGCAAATCAAGGCAAAAACGTTGTTGCCCAGCCAAGCTCCCACATCGGAAAATGAAGGCCCGGACCCGGCCAAAGAGCTCATCGCCAAACTGGTGGAATACCAAAAGTACAAAGAAGCCAGCCAGTATTTAAATCAAAAACTGGAAGAAAATAAAGATAAATTTTACCGCAGTGCCCCTATTTTTGACAGTGGGGAAAAAGTGATCAACGTACAAATGTTTGATCTGCTCGCCGCCGTCAAACGTGCTTTTGAACGTTTAGATGAGCGCAAACGCATTGAGCTACTTAAAATTGAGGAGTTCCCCATTGAAGTAAAAATGCAAAAAGTGGTGGACATGCTGGCCCGCCGTACGTGGGTGCTGCTGGACGATATTTTTGTAGGCGAGACTAAAAAACGGGGCGTTATTACTTGTTTTATGGCGCTGCTGGAGTTAATTAAAATAAAGAAACTACTCGCCAGGCAAGATGAAAAAGAGGGGCAAATCCGTATTTACTTAAACCCCGAAAACAAAGACAAAGATTTTAAAACCCTGATGCACGGCAACGAACAAGCCGCATAACTCGGAGGACGTATGAGCGAAGAAGAACAGAATGCAACCCCTTTACCTACCCCGCAAGTGCAAGAAACTGCCCCCCAGGCGGATTCGGCCGCTTCGCAAGATTCGGCACCGGAGTTGGTACAAACGGACGATTTGAAAAAAATGGTGGAAACGCTTTTATTTATTACCGACCGTCCCGTCAAACCCAGTCGTTTGGTCGATATTATTGACGGAACTGATGTCAAAAGCGTGCGTGAAGTTATACAAACCTTGCAGGACGAATATACCGCCCAGGGCCGCGCGATGCAGATTGTGGAAATCGGCGGCGGGTTTCAAATGGCAACCAAGCCCGAATACGGCCGCTGGGTGCGCAAACTGTATAACGAGAAAATGACCACCAAACTTTCGCCCGCGGCGTTGGAGACGTTGGCGATTATCGCGTACAAACAACCCATTACACGCGCCGAAATGGAAGCCATTCGCGGCGTAGACGTGGCTGGTCCGCTGGAGCGGTTGCTAGAGCGCTCTTTGGTACGGGTGGTGGGTAAAAAAGACACTATCGGCCGCCCGATGGTGTACGGAACGACAGATGAATTTTTGCGCATGTTTGGGCTAAATAAACTTTCCGAACTGCCGGACTTACAGGTATTTGCCGCCAAAAATGTGCATGAGAAACAGGAAGATTTACCGTTCGGCGAGCCGTTGCCGCCGGTGGGTGAGCCGGCTATTATTCCGCTGGAGGAATTGGAACCGGAAGAACGGTTGCAGGCGTTGGGGACGGAGGTGGACCCTTTCTTCAAACGTAACAGTTACAACCGCGGGGACTTTTTCCCAACGCAAACGACCGAAGAAACGGGCGATTTGCCGTTGGCAGATACTTTGCCGCAGGAGCCGTCTCAAACAGAGGGGGAACCGCCCCAGGAGGAACCTAATAAATGAACATCGTTTTAGCAGCCAGTGAGGCCTTTCCATTTTGTAAAACCGGCGGACTTGCCGACGTGGTCGGCGCGTTATGTCAACAATTTGCTTCGCGCAAAGGTAACAAAGTCCTGCTTTTCCTGCCGCACTACCGTAATATTGTGCGGGTGTCCTCGCTTAAAGTAGTGCCCGGGGTGTATTTGATTCCCATCGGGGACCGCATTGAGCAAGTATCGCTTTCTTACATCAATTGGGGTAACGTGCTGGTGTTTTTTGTGGGTAGCCGCAAATACTTTGACCGGCCGGACCTTTACCGCACGCGTAGCGGAGAGTATCCCGATAACGATGAGCGTTTCATCCTTTTTAGCCGGGCTGTGTTGGAAGGGTGTAAGTTTATCGGTTTCCGGCCCGATTTGATTCACTGCCACGATTGGCAAACGGGTCTGATTCCGGCGTATTTGAAAACAGTTTACAAATTGGATGCTTTCTACACGCGCACCCGCAGTTTGTATACAATTCACAACATCGCCTACCAGGGGCATTATCCGTATTCTTCCTTCCTCAAAGCGGGTTTTCACCCGGTGGACTACACGCCCGAGAAATTTGAATACTACGGCGGAGTAAGCTTTTTGAAAAGCGGCATCGTATTTGCCGATAACATCAATACCGTCAGCCCCAACTACGCCCGCGAGGTGCAAACGGACGCGGCCATGGGTTTTGGGTTGGAAGGGTTACTGCGTAGCCGCAGTAATCACTTTTGCGGAATTGTCAACGGTATTGATACGGAAATTTGGGACCCGGAACTGGACCCCATTTTGCCGCTTGGGTATGATTCTTCCGAAGTGGTGGAAGGAAAAGCCGCGGCCAAACAGGTTTTGCGTAAACAGTGTCGGCTGGATATGGTACCCAGCAAACCCCTCATAGGGATTGTATCGCGGTTAGATTATCAGAAAGGATTGGATATTGTGCTTAACTTAATTGAGCGCACTTGCAACCGCGTGCAATATGTGGTGCTGGGTATGGGTGACCCGATGCTGGAAAAGGCCTTCCAAAGTCTGGCGCGTAATCACGCCGGCCAGGTAAGTTATCACAGCCGTTTGGATGAAGATTTGGCCCACCGCATTTATGCCGGGGCGGATATGTTTTTGATGCCGTCGCGCTTTGAGCCGTGCGGACTCTCGCAACTGATTGCTATGAAGTACGGTACGTTGCCCATTGTTTCGCGCGTAGGCGGGCTGGTGGATACCGTGCAGGGTTATAACGGCAGTAACGAAGAAACCGCTACCGGATTCTTTATTGAGCCGTTTAACGAGCGGGGCATTTTGCAAACGCTGGATAAAGCGCTTAACGCCTACAAAGATAAACGGTTGTGGTTGCGTCTGGTGCGCAACGCCATGCGGCAGGATTTGTCGTGGGATAAATCAGCCCGCGCTTACCTGGAGTTGTACGGCAAAACCGTCATATAGAGAGGTAAAATATGGCTTCAACTACATCAGAACCAACCAAAAATACAGCAGCCCGCAAGCCCAAACAGGTATTGCGACTACACAGGCGGCTGTTTCTGCTGGTTTTTGCCGTGGCGGTGTTGTGGCAGAGTTTGTTATTGGTGGACACTCGGCTCAACCAGTATTACCAGGCATTAAAAGATTCGTTTAAAGTTATCTTAACGATTGATAATACTACCGATAATGATCTGCTGGCCCAAATCGGTGAGACGCTCAATCAAAAAACGGATATTGTTTCCGTGCAATTATTTTCGGCACAAGATGGATTGGACGTAGTGCGTAAGCAGAACCCGCAGTTGGTAGAAGCACTATTACTGATGGGGCGCAATAAAATGCCTGCTTATTTTGAACTTCGCTTGGCGGATACAGCTGTGCATAATGTGGAAGCGTTGCTGGCTAATTTAACGGCGGAGTACAAAGGCCTTACGCCCCACTATCAGGCCGAGCACGCGCGACTGGTGTTTGCCACCGGGTTATGCGTAAAAGCTTTGCGTACGGCCATGTTATTTGCGGCACTTCTCTTTTTGGCATTTATGTTTATGGTAGAAGCGTATCCGTCCCAGGCGCCTAAATCTCATATGATGAGTGCGGTGCTGTCCGGGGTGTTGGCCGGTGTGGGGGCAGGGTTGTTTTTTGTACTGCTTATTTATCCCACCGGGTTTTTACATACGGCTTTGCAAACTTTTACCACGTGGCCGCGGCAGGTATTGTTGTTGGTATTCTGTGCGTTATTGGGATGGACGCTTTCCAAATGGCAAAAATTCTAGTGCTTTTATGGGTGTTTGTGTGTGGCGTGCCGCTTGTGTATGGTAACGAAGCGGCCGAGCACAAACGCGAAATTGAGCGGCTTAAAAAGGAAGCGGCTCAAAAAGAAAACGAACTGAAAAAATACCGCGAGCAGGAACGTCAGATTTCCAAGGAAATTTCAGCCCTGGAGAGCCAAAAAGCGCGTGCGCGGGAATTAAAAAATAAGGTAGAGTCAGACATTTCATACGTAGAACAAAATTTGCTGTCTATTGAAGAAAAGCGTGCGGCGTTGGAGCGCAGTATCCCCATGTGGCAAGGAGTAGTGGGCGACGAGTTGGAAGCGTATTACCTCACGCCGTCTTGCCCGTGGTATCCGGGCGGTTATAGTTTGGAGCAAGCCGTTTTTGTAGACCGTATGGTCACACACAAAGCTGCTTTTGCCGCCCAGTTGCAAAAAGCGCAGGCCGAAGCGCGCGCCCGTATCCACACTTTTGAGGAGCGCAACCGCAAGTTGTTGGCGCAAAGTTCGCGCATTAAGGCCGAGGAGCAGGTAATTTCCAAAACCTTCAACAAAAAAAAGAAGGACTTGGATGTCGCCCAACGCAAGGCTGCCCAGGTGCGTAAAGAAATTAATGAGTTGAACAAATCGGCTGCGGCATTAAACGATTTACTGGCCTCGTTTGAACGCAAGCGCAAAGCGGCGGCCAAAAAGGCCGCATCCTCATCGGCCAAACAGCAGGCCAACGGGCCGAAAATCAGCGCTGCGCCGCATAGTTTGCCTTGGCCGGTCAAGGGTAGCGTTATTAGTAAGTTCGGTAAAGAGTATCGGGCCGATTTAAACACGTGGATTTTCCGTGACGGTATTAAAATTGCCGCGCGCGGGGGGGAAAACGTCCGCACGGTAGAAGCCGGAAGCGTTATTTATGCCGGTCCGTTCCGTTCGTACGGCAATGTGGTGATTGTGGACCACAACAAAGGATTTTTTACGATTTATGGTTTCCTGCGCGAGATAAAAGTAGGCGTGGGGGCCAAACTCCCTCAGGGGGGAGTCATCGGCACGGCCGGGCAGGATACGCAAGCTTCCTCCGGCACGGGCAAAAATGCTGTATATTTTGAAATTCGCCAAGGGACTACCGCGGTAGACCCGCAAAATTGGCTAACACACGAGGCATCATGAAAGAAAAAAAATTAAACCGTTTTGCCGTTTTAGCGGCAACTATCTTTTTTGTAGGGACACTTTTCCCGTATGCATACGGGGCGGTGGACCGTGGCTTGAAAAAATTACGTACGTTGGTGGAAGTGTTGGAATTTGTAAAGGAAAACTACGTGGAAACAACCGATTCTGACCAACTGGTAGAAGGAGCCATTCGCGGGGTGGTGGGGGAATTGGATGATTTCTCGCAGTATTTAAATGAAAAAGAATATAAGAATTTAAAAAACGACACCCGGGGAGATTTTGGAGGTCTGGGGATCCGCTTGCAAAAAATAGATGGTTTTATTACCGTTGTTACCCCGATGCCCGGCACGCCGGCTTTCCGCGCGGGCGTGATGCCGCAAGACCGTATTTTAGAGGTGGATGGGAAAGATATTACCGATATGGAACTGGAAGAAGCCGTAGAGCTGATGCGCGGGCCGGAAGGCAGTAAAGTAACCGTAGTGATGAGTCGCAAAAACGAAAAAACCGGTACATATGAACCTTTACCTGCGTTCCATTTCAAACGTCAAAAAATCGTGCCGGAAGTTGTTTATCACCGCATGTTAAACGACCATATCGGCTATTTATATATGGTGGACTTTTCAGGCCACAGTTTGGAAGAAGTAAAAAAAGCATTGGCCGATTTGCGCCAAAAAGGAATGCAAAGCATGGTGCTGGATTTGCGCTTTAACCCGGGTGGCCTTTTGACGGGCGCGGTGGATATTTCTAAACTGTTCTTGCCACAAGATAAAATGATTGTGTACACGCAAGGGCGCAAGCCGGAGTATTACCAGGAATTCAAAACGACGCTTGACGGACCATACGTAGAAGGTAAAATGGCGGTGCTGGTCAATCAGGGGTCCGCCAGCGCGAGCGAAATTGTATCAGGTGCTTTGCAAGATAATAAGCGGGCGTTTGTAGTTGGCCAGCGGACGTTTGGTAAAGCCAGTGTGCAGCAACTGGTGCCGCTTTCGGGCGGGGCGGGGTTGCGATTAACGATTGCGCGGTATTATACGCCGTCGGGCCGTTTAATACAGCGTGATTATCGCGACAAATCCAAAGCGGACGAAGGCGGTATTTTCCCGGATGTGGAAGTAATTGTGCCTTCTAACGAAGAATACAAATGTTTCAAACCGTATACGGATATTGTCTATGTACCTGGCCAAAAGACGCCGGAACTGGAGTTTAAGGAGAAAGACCCGGCTTTGGAAAAAGCTGTGGAAATTTTAACAGGTAAAATCTCGTTGGAAGATGCCGTAGCGGCCAGCCAGAAAGCGGCTCAGGAACGTAAGGACAAAAAACAGGCCGAGAAACAAGCGCCTGCTGTAAAAACGCCGGCCTCTTCCAAAACGGATAAATAGTTTATGAATAAAGAAGTTCTCATATTAGGGATTGAATCTACGTGCGACGAAACGTCTGCTGCTTTACTGCGCGGCGGGCGGGAGCTTGTTACGAATGTGATTTATTCTCAAATTGAAGAACACAAAAAATACCACGGAGTCGTGCCGGAGCTGGCCAGCCGGGCCCATGCGGCCAAAATCGCTACTGTAGTGGCCGAAGCGTTGGGGGATAGTCCGCTGGACTACGTCGCTTTTGCGAGCGGTCCCGGACTGCCGGGCGGGTTGGTGGTTGGCCGGGTAGCAGCCGAAACATTGGCGCAATTAAAACGGGTACCGCTTATTGGGGTCAACCATTTGGAAGGTCATTTATTTGCGTGCGATTTTGAAGGTAATGAAGTAAAAAACCGGCTCCAATTTCCGCTGGTGGCATTGGTCGTTTCCGGCGGCCACACGGAGCTTTGGTATGTAAAGGGATACGGTAACTATAAGGTGTTGGGCCGCACACGCGACGATGCAGCTGGAGAAGCCTTTGACAAAGTAGCCAAGTTGCTGGGGCTTGCTTATCCGGGCGGACCGCAAGTGTCCAAACAAGCGTTGGCAGGCCGCCGCGATGCCATCGCTTTCCCGCGGCCTTTGTTGCCGGGAACGTGGGATTTTTCGTTCAGCGGTATTAAGACCGCTGTCAGCTATTACTTGCGCGACCACCAACCGGTTAATGTGCCGGACGTATGTGCCAGTTTTGAACAGGCCATGGTAGAAACGCTGGTTACTAAAACCTTACAAGCGGCACGGAAGTATAAGGTCAAGCACATTGCCGTTGGCGGTGGAGTGGCGGCTAATACGTTGCTACGCGAACAAATGCAAGCGCAGGCGGCACAAGCGGGGATAGAAACCCATTTTGTGGACCGGAAATTATCGTCTGACAATGCGGCCATGATTGCATTAGCCGCTTATAAAAAGCTAGAATACGCAAAGCGCACCGGTAGTTCGCTTCGGGCCGACATTACCATTGACCCGAACAAAAAAGTGCGCAGTTGGGGGAAATAAGGAGTAGGTATGATTTTATGGGCCATGCCCGATTCGGGCGCTAAAACAAAAGAAGATTACGCCACCTTAGTGGAGTTATTCAAACAGGCGTATCCTTCGGTGGATTTAACGGTGCGTGTGTTTACGCGCAACGTGTTGTGGCGGCGTATTTTTACTATGAAAGGCCCCATGCCCAGCGAAGAAGTGCCGGATCTGATTCAAATTCCGCATTATTGGACGGCTCTGTTAGTTAAGCAGGGCGTGGCGGAGAATTTATCGCAACTGGACCCGGGGCTTTCGCTGGTGAGCTGTTTGATGCCGCTTAAAGAAAATTGCTATCAACCCGGTACGAAGGACTTATATTCTTACCCTTGGTGGTTTGATATCAGTGCGTTACACTACCGGGCCGACCACCTCAAAATGGTTACCGGGCACCCGGAAGAAGACCTCAAAACCTGGGACGGATTGATGCGCATTTGTGCGGCGTTGCGGGAAAAATTCCGTGACGTGCCCGGCTATTATCCCATGCAAAACAGCGATTGGCGCGGCTCGCTTTCCATGCGCTGTGCGTTGCCGTGCGTGTGGAGCCGCGGGGTCAGCTTTTTTACAGAGGACCGTTCCGCTTCGCTCGTGGGGACGGAAAATTTTAAAGAGGCCTTGCGCGACTATGTCAACTTGGCCTTGCATGATTATATGCCCATTTTGCGCGAGCGCGGCTCGCTGGGGACAATGGTTTCCGGTAAGGCCAGCATGATGATTTCGCGCAAGCAGGGAATTAGCACCTTTGGCGCGCGGCGCGGCGGCCGGGTGCGTACAGTTCCTGTGCCGGCCACCGGGGAAAAACCTTGTTCGTATTTATCTGGGATGAATTTATTTATTAATACCGCCTCGCAGCATAAACAGGAGGCGTTAAAATTTATTAAATTTTGTGCCCGGCCGGATATGCAACTGCGCTACGCGAGCATGGTGGAAGCGTTCCCGGCGTTTGAGGAGCCGTTTGATCAGTTTATTTCTTCGTCTCCGCGTTTGCAAAATTACAGAAACATTTTATCTTCTGCGCGCACGCTACCTAACATGATTATCATGGGTACGGTCATGGAAATCTTAAAGCGTGTGTTGGCCGTGTGTGCCGAGCAAATTGTGGAAAACCGCTTCACACAGGCATCGCTGGATAGAGAGTTGGACCTAACAGCCAAGGAAATAGAGTACTTGTTGTCCATTTATAAGGGGTAAGTTATGTTTGATAAAAAGTCATATACACTTTATAAATTTCATAAGCAAATTAACCAATCTTTCCAAGACAAGCGGGAGCTATTGGAGTGTGCGCTGCCGGCCTTGCGTGATTTGTTTAAGTTGGACCGGGTATACTTTTTCAACTGGCAACAGGAATGGGCGCTGTTGTCGCTTAAGATGATGTGCAAGAAGGAATACTGCATGGATATGCAAGAAGATATTTCCGTTGCTAACGAGCCGGCTTTCTTGCGCCAACTTTTGCAACAAGGTGTAGCGGAAACGACCTATTTAAGCTACACTGCTTTATATGTACTTATTCGGTGGCAACGCCCCAGTGTGGAGTTAAAATCCGGCGAGGTGCACTCCGTTCTGCGCGAAAAAGTAGGCGTACTTCGTCTGGAACGCTTTCGCAAAAATCGCGTTTTTACGGCGTCGGAAATTGATTTGATTAAAGATTTGGCGCAGGAAATCTCTCACAATTTGTGCAACACGGAAATTGACCAGGCCAAAAACCAGCGGCTCAATGTATCCACGGCATTAAACGATTTGTCTACTATTTTTGCTTCGTCGCTTCGGCTTAACGACGGGCTGGAACTGATTTTAAAAGGCGTGCAGCGGTTCTTCCAGTTTGACCGGGTGCATTTGTATTTGACTAACTCCGAAGGTACTCGCATCAAAGCGGTGTGGGGGGTGGATATTTCTGGCACCGTCACGCAGGAGACGGGGGCCTCGCGCCTGGAAGAGGAACAGCAAATACTCAAAGAGGTGTTTGAGTCGTCCGCTACGTATCGGGCCGCGCGCAGTATCATTTACATTCCGCTCAAATTGCAGCGCACAAAAATCGGGTTTTTGACGTTGGACAATATTCTTTCGCGGCGCAAAATCGGCTATTTGGATTTTATTTCGCTCCAGCAGTTTGCTTCGCAGATGGCACTGTCCATTGACAACGCGCGGCTGTTTGAGCGCGTGCAGGAATTGTCTAACTACGACGAGCTAACCAAACTTCCCGTGCGCCGTTACTTTAACGAAAAATTTGCCGAAGAAATTTATCGTTCCAAACGCTTTGGGCTTTCTTTGTCGCTTATTATTATGGACATTGACTGGTTCAAACAAATTAACGATAACCACGGTCACCAAATCGGGGATTGGGCGTTAAAAGCGGTCAGCAAAATTATTCGCTCGTGTTTACGGCAGACGGATGTACCGTGCCGTTTCGGCGGGGACGAAATGGTAATTATGCTCCCGCGTACGAATAGCGAAGAATCCAAAATAATTGCCCGCCGCCTTAAAGAGCGTATCCATGCGATTACGCTGCCCGATCGCAATTCGTTGGAGCCGATACATTTGAGTATCAGCCAAGGGATTTCCACTTTCCCCGGGGACGGTACCACCGCCCAAGAATTGTTGGATAAAGCCGATAAAGCACTTTACGTAGTTAAGCAGCGCGGTCGCGGGGATTTTGCCGTTTACCGCGAAGTAGTTAACGAAGTGCAACCGGAAACGGAAGAAAAGAAAGAAGAAACTTCCGCCGAAAAACCGGCCGAAAAAGAAGATAGTTCTTCGTCTACTCCGCAATCCACCTCCTTATCGTAAAAGACGGATCCC
>JAKSPG010000210.1 GCA_024405075.1 Elusimicrobiaceae bacterium
GTTAGGCGTGTTTGTCGCCTTTATGGAAAAGAAGTTTCCGGATGCTGTTCCCGCAGCCGCCGGGGCGGACAACACCCTGCTGGCCGTTGCCATTGCCGCAGCTAAAAAATTTCAAGGAAAATAATTTTATAAGAGGATAACTATGAAAAAAATTAACTTTATGCTTACTGCGTTTCGCGACGGGTTTCAATCCGTCTACGGAGCGCGCGTACTAACCAAAGACTTTATGCCCGCGGTGGAAGCCGCCCGTCACGCCGGAATTACCCACATGGAATTTGGCGGCGGCGCACGTTTCCAGGCGCTCTTCTTTTACTGTAACGAAAACGCCTTTGACATGATGGATACTTTCCGCAAAACCGCCGGGCCCGATGCTAACTTGCAAACCCTAGCGCGCGGTGTAAACGTAGTGGGGTTGGACAGTCAATCTTCCGACGTTATCAAAGCTCACGCCGAATTATTTAAAAAACACGGCACGACCACGATTCGCAACTTTGATGCATTAAACGATGTAAATAACCTGATTTATTCCGGCCAATGCATCCATAATGCGGGGCTCAAACACGAAATTTGCGTGACGATGATGTCGCTTGCTCCGGGTTGGGATACGACGGGTAAAATCCACACTGCCGAATTTTATGAAAAAGTATTAAAAGACATTTTGAAATCCGGCGTGCCGTTTGATTCTGTATGTTTCAAAGACGCGTCCGGCACCTCTACGCCCAAGACCGTCGGCGAAACGATTGCCATGGCGCGGCGCATACTGCCGGCCGGCACCAAAATTGTTTTCCACACGCACGAAACGGCGGGCAACTCCGTCGCTTGCTGTTTGGAAGCCATTAAAGCAGGAGTGGACTCGCTGGACTTGTCCATGCAACCCGTTTCCGGCGGTACCTGCCAGCCCGATATTTTAACGATGTGGCAAGCACTTCGCGGCACAGAATACACTTTAGACATTGACCCGAAGAAAATTCAAGAAGCCGAAAACGTCTTCCAAGATTGCATGGCCAAATACTTCCTGCCGCCCGAGGCCACCAAGGTTAACCCGATTATTCCGTTCTCGCCTTTGCCCGGTGGCGCATTAACTGCCAACACGCAAATGATGCGCGACAACGGCACCTTTGACAAATTCCCCGAAGTGGTAAAAGCCATGGGCGAATGCGTCAAACGCGGCGGATTCGGCACGTCCGTCACGCCGGTTTCGCAATTTTATTTCCAACAGGCCTACGCCAATGTAATGTTTGGGCCGTGGAAGAAAATCACCGAAGGGTATGGCAAAATGGTACTCGGATATTTTGGTAAACCACCCGTTGCACCCGACCCGGAAATTGTTAAAATTGCCAGCGAACAATTAAAGCGCCAACCGACTACCAAAACGCCGCTGGAAATCAATGATGCCGACCCAAAGAAAGGGCTAAAAGTGGCCGAAGCGAAACTGCGCGAAGCAGGCCTGCCCGTGAATGAAGAAAACGCCTTTATCGTAGCCACCTGCGCGGATAAAGGCATCTTGTTCCTAAAAGGCGAAGCCAAAGTAAACGGTATCCGCTGGGCGGCTGATGCCAAACCGGCCGCAGCCAAACAAGACGGCCCCGTAACGGTAACGGTGGAAGGGAAATCGTATACCGTTTCGTTTGAGGCTAATGGTGGTTCGGGCACAATGAACCCCGT
>JAKSPG010000211.1 GCA_024405075.1 Elusimicrobiaceae bacterium
TATTCGTGTTATTCGTGGTCAAAAAAATATATTTCTGAAAAATTTTCTTTTAATTTCTTTTATGATTTTGGTTGTCGCACTTGCGACCTTTCAGTTCTGCAAAGCACTGCTTTGCGCGCCCGACCGCATTTTTCACTAAATGCCGATTTATTTTGTATAAAAAAGCCGTTCACTTTTTGTCATAATATTTTCACCTTATACCCTCAAAAACAGGCCGTATTTTCAAAAAAAAAATTCGCGTTTATTTCTGTGCGATTCTGGGAAGTGTTTCTATCTTGCTGATTATCTTGTGCTTAATGCGGAGGGCTATAAAAACAACTCCCTAAAACCCTCTCTACACCCCCTTATAGGCGAAAATCGAAGCGCGATTTTGTCCCAATTTGCAGCACTCCCTTCACGGGGGAGCGGGGAGAGGGTCGTCTCTATCCCCCTTTTAGTTTTTCCTATCCCCCTTTTAATTTCACCAATGTCCCTTTTAATTTCACCAATGTCCCTTTTAATTTCACCAATGTCCCTTTTAATTTTTCCTATCCCCCTTTTAATTTTTGCTCAAATAGGGTGTCGGGAAAAATAAATGGGATTTCGCGAAAATTTGATGGATTTTTGCAAAAAACGGAACTGTTTTCATTTTTCGGAAAACAACAATCCGAGAGCGGAATGCGGGTATGGGTTGTCGCGACCCTCGAAAACGGCCCAAAATCTATGCAAAAATTAAACCTGGTTTTACTTCATTTTCAGTTAACAAAGAAAAGTCTTTTTTTTTAACATAAATCCGCAGGTCGGAGCAATAGAAAAGTGTAGTGGAAGGCGTGAAGAAAAACAATGCGAATAGGGCAGAATGTGGGTGATAAAGATAATATTTATCTTTTTTTGACGAATTTATGAGCAGAAGGCTTTGGGGGGTTATAAGAATTTATTAACTTTGCAGCGAATGTGCGAAATATTAAATAAATCAAAACATGGAAAATAACCTTACCCCTGAGAAGCCCTACGTCATTGGTCTTGACATGGGCGGCACCAACTCCGTTTTTGGCATCGTGGACAGCCGCGGTACTATCAAGTCTCAAACCGTTATCAGCACCAAGGCCTATCCCGACGTGCACGACTACGTGCGCGCCGCTGTGGAGGCCCTGCAGCCCGCCCTCGACGCCATCGGCGGCATTGAGAATGTGCGCGGTATGGGCATCGGCGCCCCCAATGGCAACTACTATACGGGCAACATCGAGCATGCCGCCAACCTTGCGTGGGAAGGCATCGTGCCCATCGCCGAACTCTTCAGCAAGGCCCTCGGCATCCCCTGCCACGTGACGAACGACGCCAATGCCGCCGCTATGGGCGAAATGACCTACGGCGTGGCCCGCGGCATGAAGAACTTCATTATGATTACTCTCGGCACGGGCGTGGGCAGCGGCATCGTGTGCGACGGTAAGGTGGTATATGGTTCCGACGGCTTCGCCGGCGAACTGGGCCACGTCATCGTGGACCACACGCCCGAGGCCCGCTCCTGCGGTTGTGGCCGCAAGGGCTGCCTGGAGACCTACTGCTCCGCCACCCGCGTGGCCCGCACGGCCCGCGAGGTGATGGCCACGAGCACCGTGGAGAGCAAGCTCCGCGACCGCGACCCCGCGACCACTACGTCCTACGACGGCTTCTCCGCCCCCG
>JAKSPG010000212.1 GCA_024405075.1 Elusimicrobiaceae bacterium
CGGTACGTGCAGACGTAACCCAAAACCAAGATTTTGCTTGACACATAAAAAAAAAAAACGATAATAAAGTGTTGAAAATTTTTTTCAGACAGGGAGATCTTATGAAAAGTAACCAAGCGTTTACGCTTATTGAATTATTAGTGGTCGTCCTTATTATCGGCATTTTGGCGGCGGTGGCGTTGCCACAGTACCAAAAGGCGGTAGAAAAATCACGCGCCGCGCAAGGACTTGCGCTATTGCGTACCGTATATCAAGCCCAAAAAGCGTATCACATGGCCAACGGCGAGTATGCCACCACGTTTGATGAATTGGCGGTAGATGTCCCCTGGACAGGCACGGAAGCATGGAGTGGGACCAGTCTCGAGCATCGCTCTAACGAGGATTGGACTTTGGCATTATGGGAAAACTCTGTTGGCGAAAAGGGAGTTGTATTAGGCCGCATACGAGGGAAATATAAAGGAGCCGGTTTCATATTTTATTTACCAACAGATAGCTATCCCAAAGAAGAACTTCGATGCATAGAGCGTAATGCAGATTGGGGCTATCCATTTGAAGGTTCTCCCGGCAGTTATTGTCATAAAATTTTTAAAGGCACTCTTACGAGCGGGCATTCTGGACGCACCTATATTCTGCCTTAATGCTTACAAGAAACGGCCCGCCGCCCCCAAGACTAACATTGCAAAAGATTATATGATTTTTCAAATTCGCTTCATATTGCGCGGGCAAGTTGCCCGCATAGGCGTGCCTGAATGGCACGTCAAGGGCAAGGGACGCGCAAGATGACAGAATTTGGAAAATTGTTTATCGGTAGCAAGTAACAACGGCACAAACGCAATGTTTGTGCCGTTGTACGTGTTTATAGATGTTACGAACAGTCGTTTTTATTTAGACAAGTGTTTGGAAAGATACTTGCTCATCTCAAACATGCTAATCTGTTTCTTCCCTTCAAAAATCGGGGCCAATTTGGCATCCGCATTGATCATACGTTTGTTGGTTTTATCCTGCAAACCGTTTTTCTTGATGTAATCCCACATCTTTTTGACTACTTCGGTGCGCGGCATCGCCGCAGATCCCACCACAGCGGCCAATTCGGCACTGGGAGTTAAAGGGGCCATAAATTTTGCATTTGCTTTTGCCATAGTAAATTCTCCTGTATAGTTAATTTATTTTCTTTTATTCTAGTATATTAAGGGCCTGTTGTACATAGCAGGCCCCAAAATTCAATCTTTTTACGCCGCAATTTTTACTTTAGGCGCGGCGGCTAACACTTCTTTCGTGCAGCCGGATTCGTACTTTTTGAAGTTCTCAATAAACGCTTGGGCCAACGCTTCATATTTAGCCATGTATTCTTTTTTGTCAGCCCACAAGTTCATCGGGTTCAAAATTTCCGAAGGTACGCCTTCGCACGAAGTCGGAATTTGGAAACCAAATACCGGGTCCGTCACAAAGTCTACTTTGGCCAGTTTGCCGTCCAAAGCGGCGTTTAACAACGCACGCGTATACTTAATGCTAATGCGCTTGCCTACGCCGTACGGCCCGCCAATCCAGCCCGTGTT
Organism: Elusimicrobiaceae bacterium; assembly: GCA_024405075.1. GTDB lineage: Bacteria > Elusimicrobiota > Elusimicrobia > Elusimicrobiales > Elusimicrobiaceae > Avelusimicrobium. The sequence continues at coordinate 1,557 of JAKSPG010000212.1, forward strand.
GACGAGCCAGCAATCCACCTTGTGTTCTTGGACTTTCTTTTTCAAGAGTTCCGCATACACCGAGGGGTGCAAAGGCATAAACGGCCCGCCGAAG
>JAKSPG010000213.1 GCA_024405075.1 Elusimicrobiaceae bacterium
GTATACGGATTAGTGTTCCGAACTGGCGCTGGACGGGTTTGAGGTGAGAACTGGAGATGTAATTACTTATGGCATTTCCATTGATCACCGGCACATGCGCCAGGTGCAGTTTACCGTTCCGTAATTATTTCTACCGGCGTATCCGCCTTGCCATAAAATTATATAATAGTATCAGAAAAAGGGGGAACTATGGCAGCGTATAAAGATTACTATAAAATTCTCGGTGTTTAAAACGCAGGCACGCAAGTGCCACCCGGATATGCATCCGGAGAGCGAAAAAGCAACCTGGACGGAAAAATTCAAAGATTTAAACGAAGCTTATACCGTCCTTTCCGATAAACAAAAACGTACGGTTTACGACCAGGTAGGCCAAGAGGACTACCAAAATTATGCCCGCGGCGGTGGCGCTTCGCGTACACGCGGTGGGGGCAACCCGTACCAAAATTACCAACAATATACCTACAGCGGTGGCCCGGGTTTTGGCGGATTCCAAAACAGCGGCAGTAGTCGGTTTTCCGGCGGGGTTTCAGGTGGGGATTTTAGCGATTTCTTCCAAAGTATTTTTGGCGGTATGGGCGGATTCTCCGGCGGTAACTTTGGCGGTTTTGGCCAAAATTTCGGCCGTAACGCGGGTGCTGGCCAAGCGGCAGGTGACGTGGAAGCGGAACTGGCACTTAATTTGGAAGACGCACACCGCGGCGGTAACATGCAGCTTACACTGCCTAATGGGCGTACGGTAACGGTCAAACTTCCGGCCGGAGTGGGCGAAGGTAAAAAGATTAAATTAAAAGGTATGGGGAATCCCACCCACGGCGGAAATGGCGATTTATATCTAATTGTTAAAATCCGGCCACATGCCATGTACCGTTTAGAAGGGGATGACTTATATATCCCCGTAACCGTCATGCCGTGGACGGCCGCCTTGGGCGGAACGATTTTTGTACCGACGCTAGACGGGCCCGTCAAGGTAAAAGTACCGGCCGGCACGCATAGCGGCAAAAAATTAAAATTAAGCGGCAAGGGGTTAAGTGCCAAGGGAAGCCTCTACGTTACGTTGACCATTGACGTGCCGCGTACGCTAACGCGCGAGCAGAAGGAATTATTTACCCGCCTGGCGCAGACGGAATAATCCAAAAAAGTCAGTGGAAAATTCCGGCAGAATTGATACGATTTTGGATAGGAGGGGATATGGCAGAAATTAAATTAACGTTAGCAGGAAATTTATGTACGTCGGGTCAAGTAACTGGGAAAAGCAGTGTGATCAAAACTGCTTATAACGAGCCGCGCCAGGATATGAATCCCGGCGAGTTGTTAGCTAATGCGTTGGGGGCCTGCATGCTTACCATGATTGGCTTTTTGGCGGCGCGCCGCGGGGAAAAAGTGGAAGGCACGCAGTTGTGCATTGTGCCTGGTTTTGACGAGAAACACACGCGGATTACCTCTTTTGCGGTGACATTTTCTTTCCCGGAGGGGTTATCGCAGGCGCAGAAAGACTTTTATGCCAAGGCCGCCGAGGGCTGCCCGGTGCATAATACGTTAAAAGCGGATATCGCCTATAAGATTACAGTTAAATAAACGACGTATTTATAAGTTTTGTTTGGACGCCCCGGGTTGTGCCGGGGCGTTTTTTTCGTCGGGGAAAATAAAG
>JAKSPG010000214.1 GCA_024405075.1 Elusimicrobiaceae bacterium
CCGTTTCGTTGCAATGCACTTGCACGCTGGAAAAGTCACGGCAAGTCGCTTCATCCGTGTTTAGATAGTAGTATCGGCCCCCGCGCATTAGCGTATTTGCTGCCAAGGGGCGAGTGCCCACCGTGTGCACCAAATCGCCGTTTGCAACCAAATCCCCGTTGGAATTTGCAAGATAAACGGTATCAACCCCCGCGGCACAATCCTGAAGTGCAATCGGCCCGTTAGCATAGATTGTTCCGTTAACCCGAATATCGCACGCGTTAAATTCGCCCCCCGTGATGATGCACGCCGTTAGGGAATGCAGCGTCAAATCTTCGGGGATATCGCCGCCGCCGCCCCCTACCACTTGGGAAAAGGCCCCAAGGGCAATCAAAGTTCGCTTTGTATCGTCTTCGGCCATGTTATTTAAGAATGTTTAGGGAGATTTCGTTGTCGGTCTTAATCGATGAAGACAACGCAACAATAATCCCTTGGGAACCTGCGGGCATTTTGCCGATTTGCTTCCCTGTTTTTCCGTCTTTAATAACCGTTTCCGTGTCGTTCAAGTTAGAAATAACATAGAGCGTGCGCGGGAATGTTTGGTAGATATTTTCGTCCATATTATATTAACCTTTCTAAGTTGTAAAAAAAATTCTCTCCTTATACTCGCCTTGCTTTCCAGTATTAAAGCTGCTTCCCCTTTCCTGCGCCCCGTCAATGCGCGATATTAGAACGGCGGGGCGATAATAGCCCATTACGCGCGTCCACTAATCACATTTTATGCGGGCCTTTTCGTACTTGGATAAAAGTTGGCTTTTGGAAAGCATGGCGTGCTTTATTATTATACAGGGGAAGTTAAATCAAGAAAAATCCCGTGTAAACTAAAGATGCATCCAATCCTTATTCGCGTGCCGCCCCAAGCTTATCGCCCCGTTTTGCTCCCACATATCCCACCATTTGTTGCATTCGGGGCGGGGAAGGGTGGCAACGCCTTTCCCCATGCTATAGGCGTTGCGCTCCGCGTCAAAGTCAAGGGCGATTCCCCACGCGTGCATGCTCATGCTTTTGCCGCTGGTGGTTGTCCTGTTATTATAGCTCCCGCTGTACCTATCAAGCCCAAGGGCGTGGATTTTTTCGGGGCCGTAAGCTTCCAAGATTTCGGCAAGTGCCTTTTCCACGCGAGCGGAAATGGCCTTATTAACCCGTATCGTTTTTACGGCTTTCCCGTCATAATAAAGTTGATAAGCTGGGGTAATATTTACAAGGTTCGTTTCATCCCCTGCACGCCCGTAAATGCTTTTGCCGCTTCGCACTTCGGCTTGCGTGGGGAGCGTGGACGGGGCGGGGGTTTCCACCCCAAGGGCCTTTGCAATAGCGGCAAGGGTTTTATCCCCGATGATACCATCAGGGGTTGCCCCAACTTTCGTTTGCACCGCCTTTATCAAGTCTTTATTCATGGTTTTTCGTTTCCAGATTTTGCACGCGGATATTGAGTTCAACCAAGGATTTTTGAATTTCAACTTGCGTGGTTGAAATATCACGCAAAACGCTTTGCTGTTCCTTTATAAACTCCCTGTTATCGCTGTACATGACAAACGCCCCTTAAAGGGCAATAGCGCAAAACAACGCGGACGGCTTTTCGTAAAAATACTGTAGGA
>JAKSPG010000215.1 GCA_024405075.1 Elusimicrobiaceae bacterium
ATTACAGATATTTCCCCGGCTTTCGTTGTAACGGAAGGCCGGGGATTTTTGTAGTTAGGGTAGTTTATAATGGCGGGTCCCCCCGTCATTATACGCAAAAGTACCGCCAAAAATTTTTGTGCAATAGTTTCCGGCTGCGTTTCGGTAGGGGGTACCACAACAAGTTTTTTCTAGACACTCTATTTCTCTTTTGGACATATAAGGAGCTCCGTGGGTGTGACCGCTTACAGTTGCTCCAAACGCCCCGCCTTGGTGTTTGCCCGATATAAGGCCAACCACAAAACCTACCTGCCCTTGCCAAACGCTCGTCTCTAAAACCCACGTTCCGTTGGAAACAGACTGGGTAGCGTGTTCCCACCATTTCTTGGAACTGGGAGGCCAGTTAATTTCTATATCCAATTCGCTCAAATCTAATGCAAAAGAACCGGTAGCCATAAAATACCGTTCCTGGGCATCGGCGACGGATTTTAATAAGGTAATTGCTTGGGCGGCCTTACTCTTTTCCACGGTTTTTTGGTATTGGGGGAGTGCAATAGCGGCAAGGATGCCGATAATAAGCACGACCACCAATAATTCAATGAGTGTAAATGCCTGTTTGTTGTGTTTCATGATAATCCTCTCTGTATGTTTTTGAAACACAACAAAAACGGCTATTATTCTTTGAGCCTGTTGAACTCACCCAAATAAATAACAGCCGTGGCTTGCCGTACTTGCGTACGGCAAACACTTGGCACAAGATAACCGGGTAATTAGTCCGTTTATTTTGTGCCTGATAACGACTGCTTTTGGAGTTCAACAGTGCCGCGATCGCGCAGCTCTCCGTTTCTGCAACGGTTCCAAAAACAGAATAAATTGCAATACAGTTACAACCATTTCATTGTAGCAAAAAACGATAAAAAATTCCCGCTCTATACAGAGCGGGAATTTTTGTGGTGTTACCCACCCCTTTTGTGCCGACAAAAAGTACCAAAAATCTCGCCTTCAAGTCCCATTCCGGCCCAAGCAAAACAGGAAATTTTTCAAACTCGCTTTGCTCAAACATGAAAAATTTCTTACTGTTTTGCGCGGGCCTACATAAGCGGGACAAGTCGGCATATTTAAGAGGATTTCCTTATGGATTTTTTGTGTGAGAAAACCCCGTGCCTTGCGTGGGGTTACGTAAAGGCTACACCGGTGAACAGGTAGTTTGAAGCGGTAATAAAAGAAGAAGTCACCCTGAACTTAATTCAGGGTCTTCAACGCATGTTGATGGCGTTGCGAAACGGCGGAGCGTGGAAGATTCCAAATCCTTATTACAAGACCCCGCATACCAACCTTGCGGGGCACCGCTTGCAAGGTATTGCGGTGGTTTGGAATGGCACTTTATATGTGCCGGTTCTGCGGTGTATATTCTTGTTGTTTTATAGCCATCCTTAGAACGCTGTCCCAAAAGCGTAGCGGCCCGGAGTAGTCCTGCTTGTATGTTTGAGCGTAAGCGAGTTTACAAGCAGGCCGGGCCAACATGCTTTTGGGGTTCTGTGGATGGCTAGCTTTTTTGGTACTTTTTGGGCAATGCCAAAAAGTACAGTAGAAGAGCTTGTAATCGCTTTTTTTTTTTATACACTGGATTTATATTTTAACCCCGT
>JAKSPG010000216.1 GCA_024405075.1 Elusimicrobiaceae bacterium
CACGCCAGCATACTAATCAACATGACTTTTTTAATACCGTAGCGTTTTAAAAAGAACGGAATGAGTAAAATGCACAGCGTTTCCGACATTTGCGAAAGCGAAATCAGCGCGTTGGCGTTATTCGCCCCCCACGAGCCGGTAAATCCGTCTAACGAGTTAAACCCGGTAATAAACGGGCCGGCAAAACCGTTAGTTACTTGTAAAGACATACCCAGTAGCATAGAGAAGATAAAGAAAATCGCCATTTTTTTCTCTTTGAAAAGCGCAAACGCCTTTAAGCCAAGCGCATCCACCAGCGTTTTGGCTTCGCCTTGCGCCACCGGACAGGCGGGCAACGTCAAACAGTAAACTGCCAAAATGACACCCAATACCGCCGAGAAATACCACTGCACATAGCTACCCTGGAAATGCGCAAAGTTGGTGGTCAACATCGCGCAGATAAAACCCACCGTGCCGAATACGCGAATAGGCGGGAACACTTTCACCGTATCCAACCCCTGTTGGCGAAGTGCCGTATACGCTACCGAGTTGGAAAGCGCCAGCGTAGGCATGTAAAAAGCCACACTTAACGTGTAGCAGGTAAACAAGCAACTAAAGCTAATGGTACTTTGCGAACCGTAGTACGCCGCACCTGCCATAAATACCGCCGCCAAAAAGTGACACAGCGCGAGCATTTTTTGAGCCGGTACCCAACGGTCAGCCATGATACCGATGACCGCCGGCATAAACAAGGAAACAAACCCTTGTACGGCATAAAACCAGCCGATATGTTCTGCTAGTCCAGCCCCCGCCAGGAACGTGCCCATAGACGTTAAATAGGCACCCCACACGGCGAACTGGAGGAAGTTCATTACTGTTAAACGAGTTTTGATGTACATAGGTTTTTTCTGTGCCGGGTTAGACCCCGGCAGCACAACAATACAGGTGCGACCTCCGTGGATTAACGCGTTCCGTATATGTCCCGGTACGCTGTTAAAACTATTGTACAAAAAAAGATATAATATAGAAAAATAAGCCGGCGCGCACCGCCGACAGGAGGGCCAAATATGGCAGACTATAGTTTTGATATTGTGTCCAAAGTGGACCTAAATGTTATTTCCGAGGCCGTCAGCGCCGCCAATAAAGAAATCGCCAACCGCTACGATTTTAAAGGCACGTCCTCATCTATTGAGCTCAACCAAAAAGATAACGAGCTAAAACTGGCATCCAGCGACGAATTTAAAGTAAATACCCTGCGCGATATTATTTTTACGCGTATTGCCAAACGCGGGATTCCGCTTAAAAACATGTTGCCGCAAAAAATTGAATCGGCCTTGGGCGGTAACGCCAAGCAAACGGTTAAAATCCAGCAAGGTATCCCGGCCGAAAAAGCCAAACAAATCTCCAAAGCCATTAAAGACGCTAAATTAAAAGTCAGCGCGTCTATCCAGGGCGACCAGTTGCGCGTGTCCTCTAAATCCAAAGATGAGCTGCAAAATACCATGGCCTTGCTGCGCGGGCAGGACTTTGGTGTGGAACTCCAATTTACTAACTATAGGTAATCCCATGCGAAAAGTACTTTTTATTTTCCTAACTATCATTACTTTTTCCCCCGGC
>JAKSPG010000217.1 GCA_024405075.1 Elusimicrobiaceae bacterium
GATACCATGCGATTATAACCTAACTAAAGTGAGGGGATACGTATGGAAAAGAAAAGTAGTTTGTTGGGCCGTTTAGACGTCAAAGCATTTACGTTAATTGAGTTGTTAGTGGTCGTTCTCATCATCGGTATTTTGGCGGCAGTAGCCTTGCCGCAATACACAAAAGCGGTGGAAAAAGCACGGTTTAGCGAACTGGTTACCATTAGTAAAAACATTGTGGACGCACAGCAGGTGTATTTTTTAGCCAACGGTGTATATGCGTCGCGTGCGGACGAACTGTCTATTGAATACCCAATGAATGCAAGTGGAACTCTCTTTAAAACGGATAAATGGCAGTGTGGATTTACGTATGCCAACGGAGTAGGTGGTGCTCCGAGGACTTCGTGTGACTTGTTCCAACCTCAGGTAATCCTTCAGTGGTATCATGATTCTAATCGTTTTAACTGTTGTGCTTGTTCAAACGATCAGTACAAAGGGGAAAAACTTTGCCAAAACGTCACCAACAAAAAGACTCCGTATGATACCGGGAATTCCCTGCACTGTTATTCCGGAACACGATAATAAAAAAGCGGACGGCCGATACCCCAGATTCTGTCAACTCCTACGAGTTGGATAACCATTACTCTAAGCGGCCTACTTGGTCGCGAACGCGGGCAGCGTGTGGACCGGCTTGGCCTTGCTTCGTGCGGGGTTTACCTTGCCGCGTTTGTTACCAAACGCGCGGTGCGCTCTTACCGCACCTTTTCACCCTTACCCTTGCGGGCGGTATATTTTCTGCGGCACTTTCCGTCGGATAAGTTATTAAGCTTACCCGCCCGCCTTTTCAAGCGGCGCATTGCCCTATGAAGTCCGGAAGTTCCTCCCCCGTGCGTTGAAACGGGGGCGGTTATCTGGCCGTCCTTATTATATTGTATCAAATTAGAAATTCCCGAATAAATCCGGCTGGGCAGGGAGTTGTTTTTTGGCTTTTTTTTCTTGGCGCACGACAGGTTTTACTTCCACGCCGTTGACCGTGTTATCCGCTTGCGGGGCGGCTACGATTTCGTCATCTGTTGGCAAGTTTTTAATGGGGTTAAATCCCAAAGACTGTTTAGCGTCCATGGCTTTGTTGGCAAGCGCGTCCGGGGCTTTGTTAAATTCGCGCAAGACGTGTTTGATATGAACGGTAAACGGCTCTGCCAGGCGGCGGATAATCGCCATACGGGCGGCCAAATCCGGATTTTTAATTTTGTACTCGCCTAAAAATTGTTTCACAAGCAGCAACGAGTCCGACTCAATAAACAGTTCTTTCGCTCCCAGTTCGGCCGATTTGATAAGGGCCAGTTTCAGCGCGGTATATTCGGCTTGGTTGTTGGTGCAATGCTCCATAAAATAGCCTTCCTGCGCCAAAATTTTACCTTGCAAATTGCAGATAACATACGCCGCCGCTCCCAGCCCGGGGTTACCGCGTGAGCCACCGTCTATATTTATTTTTACTTGCATGGTTACATTGTAGCAAAGTCCTCGGCGTACGGGCAAGGAGGCGGCCTGCTCCCGGCAAGGGACCTTTCCGGTAACTATTTTTTCTCCCGGCTTTGCGGACGGCAAAAGCG
>JAKSPG010000218.1 GCA_024405075.1 Elusimicrobiaceae bacterium
GTTTCAAAGGAGCCGTCAAGGCCGTGCGTACGATGTTGATACCGGTGCGGACGTCGTCGTTATCGGCTTTCAAGCTGTCTAACGCTTTTTGACAGCGCGCTAAGGCTACCCCACCGCCGGGCACGATGCCTTCTTCCACGCCGGCTTTGGTGGCGTTTTTGGCATCTTCCACTTTGGCTTTTTTGGCTTTCAGTTCGGTTTCCGTCGCGGCCCCTACGCTAATTACCGCTACCCCGCCGGAGAGTTTGGCTAAGCGTTCTTGGAGTTTTTCTTTATCGTACTCGCTCTTGGAATTTTCAATTTGGCTGCGGATTTGGTTGGCGCGTGCGGAGATAGACGCTTTGTCGCCTTTGCCGCTGACGATGGTGGTGTTTTCTTTGTCAATTACCACACGGGCGCATTGGCCGAGCATGGCTAGTTCGGCTTTATCTAACTTAATACCGCGTTCTTCGCTAATGACGTTGCCGCCCGTTAAAATGGCAATATCTTCCAACATTTCTTTGCGGCGGTCGCCAAAGCCGGGGGCTTTAACCGCACAGCCTTTCAACGTGCCGCGCAGTTTGTTGACCACCAGGGTCGCCAATGCTTCGCCGTCCACATCTTCGGCCACGATTAAGAATTGTTTACCGCTTTGTACAATTTTTTCCAAGACGGGCAACAGCTCATTCATGGACGAGATTTTTTTATCCGTAATAATGATATACGGGTTTTCCAACACACATTCCATGCGTTCGGAATCGGTTACAAAATAGGGAGAAATATACCCGCGGTCAAATTGCATCCCTTCCACCACGTCCAGTTGGGTGGTAGCGGTTTTTCCTTCTTCTACCGTGATGACGCCTTCGGCTCCTACTTTTTCAATGGCTTCGGCAATCATGTTTCCGATTTCGCGGTCGTTGGAAGAAATAGTAGCGATTTGCGCTTTTTCTTCTTTGGTTTTGACCGGCTTGTGCATTTTGTTAAGTTGTTCTTTGGTGGCTTCTACGGCCATTTCAATTCCTTTTTTAACCAGGGTCGGGTTGGCACCGGCGGTAATGTTTTTAATACCTTCGGTCAGCATGGCGTTAGCCAATACGGTGGCGGAGGTGGTACCGTCACCGGCTACGTCGTTGGTTTTAGAAGCTACTTCGCGGATGAGCTGTGCGCCCATATTTTCAAATTTATCTTCTAATTCAATATCTTTGGCAATCGTTACGCCGTCATCAATGATAAGCGGAGAGCCAAACTTTTTTTCCAATACTACGCTGCGGCCCTTGGGCCCTAAAGTTACTTTGACTGCGTTTGCAACTTTTTCAATGCCCGATTTCATTTTGGCGCGGGCTTCATCGCCGTATACAATTTGTTTTGCCATTTTATTTTACCTCTTACCTTACCCCAAAATACCTAAGATTTCATCTTGGTGAATAATCAAATACGTTTCATCGTCTAATTTAACTTCCGTGCCGGAGTATTTACCGTACAGCACGCGGTCGCCTTTTTTGACGTCCATGGCGGCGCGTTCGCCTTTATCGTTTAACTTGCCCGGCCCGACGGCTAATACTTCGCCCTCCATCGGTTTTTCTTTGGC
>JAKSPG010000219.1 GCA_024405075.1 Elusimicrobiaceae bacterium
ATGGTACGCGTCATGTTGTTACGCGGAGCGGTGATAAACTCGTCGCGCTCACCGATGGTGAACGAACCTCCTTCAATAGCAACCATGCCGGTCGGAACGCCGGCACTGATTCCTTCATACGCCTGGAAATTGGTTGTTTTTTGGTCAAAATAATTCCAACCCGTAGCGTGAGAAACCTTCGTGTTCAACTCTCTGGACTGGCAGGCACTCAATAGTACCACGCCGGCAAGAAGCATCAATTTAACTGCGTTGTTCATATACGTTATTTATTCAAATTTTACAATTCGTATGAGTATAAAGACTCATTCAGCCTGCAAAGATACGAAAATTATTCCGAATAATCTAAATTTTTGAGCAAAAAAACGCAAAAAAAGTGATTTTTGTAGAAAAAAAGCACCTTTCCGCACATTTTTTTGTACTTTTTGTACGATATTTGGCGATTTTTTTGTAAATTTGCACGCTGAAATAAAATGTCCGCGACACTTTTACATATTCACCGACGCCTGCTTGATTTGTCAGAACCGCGTGTGATGGCTATCCTCAATGTTACCGAGGACAGTTTTTATACGCATTGTCCGTCTTGTTCGCAGGCGGATATCCTTGCCGCTGCGGCGCAACAATTAGCTGCCGGTGCGGACATTTTAGATATAGGAGCCTGCTCCACACGACCGGGGTCGGAACCTGTTGCAGAACAGGTGGAACGAGACCGCATTGCGATGGCAGTAACGACTATTCGTAGTGCCTTTCCTGATGCCTTACTCAGTGTAGATACATTTCGGACCTCGGTGGCACAAACGGCATTGGAAGCCGGGGCGGACATGATTAACGATGTCAGTGGCGGAAATGAGGCGATGTATGACCTTATCTCGCGGGCACATGTTCCTTATGTACTTACGCACGCGCAAGGAACGACTATGGATGAGTGCGTTGATTTTTTTGCCAGACGGCTGGACCTGTTGCATCAGCGTGGTGTGGCGGATGTGGTCATAGACCCCGGGTTCGGTTTTGGTAAAACGATAGAACAAAATTGGTCGCTGCTACGCCACCTACATGAACTGAGCGTGTTGCAAACGCCGATTTTGGTTGGATTGTCACGTAAGTCAATGATTTATAAAGCGCTGGGAACGGATGCCGACCATGCGCTATACGGAACGGTGGCGGCACATGTATATGCGTTACAGGGCGGAGCTTCTATACTGCGTGTACACGATGTGGCTGCTGCAAAAGATGCTATAAAAGTTTTTAACTATGTTAATAACAATTAAGGATATTATTGATATTCTGCTGGTTGCCCTTATTTTATTCGGGACCTACCGGCTGCTACGACGCTCCGGTGCCGTTAATCTGTTCTGGGGTATATTGGCGTTTATATTGGCTTGGTTCATTGTTAGTTATATCTTCCATTTGGAACTGACGGGAGCCCTTTTCGACCGCATTATTGAGGTGGGAGCTTTGGCGCTGATTGTTATTTTCCAAAGTGAGATACGGGCGTTTTTCTACAGCGTCGGTTCGCGTATGAGTGACCACAAAGTGGCTCGCCTTTTCCGTGCCAAGCAGGTGGCAAC
>JAKSPG010000022.1 GCA_024405075.1 Elusimicrobiaceae bacterium
GATGTCAAGCTTTATTTTTCCACCGACAAAAAAAGCCCGCAAAGGCAATTGCTTTGCGGACCCTCACACAAATACAAAACGACTTATATAATTTGCTTTAGCTCTAGCGGCAAGTCGCGCTTGGAAATGACTACCGCGGCGTGCGTGTTCGTCTTTTTGTCCAGCCCAAACACGTTAACCCGGTATCGTACAACCAGTTTACCGTCTTCTTCGCGCACGGAATCAATTTCAAACACTTTATCAGGCAAGTTACTGGTGGACTCCAACACCAGCACTTGCTGGGTGGCGAAATTCGCTTCCGGGTAGTTGCCGCGCGCGCGGCGTTTAAACGTGCGATACTCCTCGGTGGAGGTAATCAACAACGGTTGGACCGGAGCCTCTATCAGCGAGATTTTACTGGCCGGGGCCGTCTCGGCGGCAGCGGTAGGAGCCGGCGGATAGGAATCCGTCCCTACATTTATCGGCTCTTTGTCGGCGTTATCCGTGTTTTCTTGCGGGGCAAATTCAGCTCCGGAACGGGAAATAATTTTTTCAACGCCGGACAATTCTAATTTAGTCAACTGCGAGGGCACTGTAATCTCTTTTGTTTCACCTTCGCTGTCCACCTCCGACACGTCCTGTGGGGCCTGCGCGTTTTTCATATCTAACAGCAACACCGATTCCGTTTCAACCGGTTGCACCTCTGCCACCGGCCGACGGTTTTTTTGCAGAACGTCCCATAGGCGCATGGTGGCAGCCCCCGCAAAAAAGACTACTACCAACACTATCATTGTACTCCAAAAAGATTTGCGGCTCATTTGTTTTTCCCGTAACGTGCAGTAATTACAGAGCGCAAGCCGCCGCGCGGCGTAAACACACCCGTGACCGTAGCACATTTGGGCTTGCAGGCCTTTACCACATCGTCTAAAATTTTATTGGCGATATTTTCCATAAAAATACCCATATCGCGGTACTCCAACAAGTAATACTTGAGCGATTTAAGCTCCAAGCACAGTTTGTTAGGTACATACTCAATGGTAATCGTGCCGAAATCCGGCAGACCTGTTTTCGGGCAAACGGATGTGAATTCCGGCAGCTCGATTTTAATGTCGTAATCGCGCTTGTATTGGTTGGGCCAACATTGGATGGCCGGCAGTTTTGCATCCGCATTTTTGCGGGCATGGTCGGAAGTGTAACCAAAATCAATATCTTTGTTTTTCATTTTATGTTTGATAACCTCATTGAATTTAATAAAATCAGCAGTACGATAATTACGTTACCACCCAACGTCCAGTAACCGTTGGCCTGCTGCCCAAAATACCACAATAAAAACTCGGTCCACCCCACCGTACACACACCAGCCAACACGGCATTAAACCAACCGGTACGGCGGATGCTCTTATCTATTTTAAATAAATCAACTAGCGCGTACAAGTCCTTGCGCGAGATTAGAATATCTACCCAGTTGTGATACGTATTTTTGCCGGATAAAAACACAATCCCTACGTCCGCCTGTAACAAGGCCACGATATCGTTAAATCCGTCCCCTATCATAATGACCTTTTTACCTAGCGCACGCAAATTGGTAATGATTTCGGCCTTGGTTTTGGGAAGCACGTTAAAATTGTGTTTTTCAATGCCGACTTCGCGCGCAATAGCGGCCACGGTCGGCTCGTTATCACCGGAGATAAGCAGCGGCTCTTTGCCCAGTTTTTTAAGGTACGCTACACTCTGCGCGGCCCCGTCACGCAGGGCATCTTCCAACACGAAATAACCCAAAAACCGTTTCCCCAACGCTACACAAATAACCGTTTCCGCTTCCCGGTGAACCTGCCCGGGCACTTTAATACCCTGTTCTTCCAGCCACTGGGCCCGACCTGCCCAAACCGTCTCGCTCCCCAAGAGCGCCTTTACCCCAAAACCGGGCAGTACCGAAAACGAATCCACTTTCTGCAACGCCGTGCGATGAAGGCGCGCGTATTTTAAAATGGCCCCCGCAAACGGACCGTCTACCCGCTGTTCGGCACTGGCCGCAACTTCCAGCAATTTTTTAAGTCCGGTTTGCGGATTAGGGTACACGTTACATACACTTAACTCACCATACGTAAGCGTGCCGGTTTTATCAAAAAACACGGTGTCGGCTTGCATAAGTTGCGCCAGCGCATAACGGTTTTGTACCCGTATCCCTTTGCGTTTGGCACAGCGTAAAGCAAAAAAAGCGGGGAATTCCTCCGCAAACAATATCCCAAGCGGTGCCAGTCCAAGTATCACCAACAAATTATTTAGCTGTAATAAACGACAAGAAATATCCCCGTGGTAGTATACAAACCCATACTGTGCGCCGGCTACCAGTAAAATAAAAAACAAAGTCCACGCAGCAAAGGTGTCTAAACGAGAGGTACAATAACTGCGGCGTAATTCGCTATTTTGCACGGCCGCCAAAATGGTAATCAGTTCGGCGTCTTCCAGGGTGCGGGTCACTTCCACATATACCGACGCCGTCTTGTTGACCGTACCTGCGTACACTTGTTGCCCGGTTATTTTATAAGCCGGCAGGGCGTTGCCGGTAATCAGTTGCTCGTCAATAGAGGTTTTCCCGTGGGTGATAATACCGTCGCAAGGGAAACGTTCGCCGGGGTTTACTTGTACAATGTCCCCACGATAAAGTTCGTTGGCAAACACCTTACGAACCTGACTCCCTACTAATCGGCGCGCTGCTTTGGGTAAAAAATCGTCTATTTTTTTAATATAAATGCGCGCCCGTTCCTGCTCGCGCACCCGCCGGCCCTGCGCCCAAAGCGAAAGCGTCAAAAAGGCCGATGTATACAAGTATAATTCCGGCACGCGCTCCAACGCATAGTGCGTAAAAAAAGTGCGCAGCAGTACGGACGTAAATCCCGCCGCTACCGCCATACTCACCAACAGGGATAGCCCTGCACGCCCGCGCCATAAATCTTTCCAGGCACTATACACAAAAATATCCGCACAAAATACCGTGTTGAGTAGGACCAAAATAAAAAAACTTACACCCGAGTAATGAAACGCGAACGAAAAAAGCAACAACCACCATAAACACAGCGACAAACAAAACCGCCCCATAAACGCCCCCGACGGCCGCTGCATAGCGGCCGATACGAAGGTAGAAGATTGCGGTTGTTTGCCTGCCATAAAATTTAACGCGGGAAGAAACGGCTGGCCTGCACCCGTTCGCGGCCTCTTTCGCTACGCATGGCACGAATTTTGGCATTGTAACGGGCTTTGTTGGCTGGATCCAGCTTGATAGCCACCATGTAATTGGAGGTAGCGGAAACAGGGTCCATAACGGCCAACATATCACCCATTAACTCATAGGTAGGAGCGTATTGATTGGCCAGTTCCTTAGATTTAACTAATAGCCCCAACGCTGTTTCCTTTTCGCCGCGGCGGAACATCAAATCCCCCATGTAATAGTAGGCCAGGGCGTACGTTGGCTTAATGGAAACGGCTTGTTCCAAATCGGCATAAGCGTTGGCAGGATATCCCATTTTGATAAACGCGCGGGCACGTTCCAAATACGCGCGGGCATCGTCCGGGTGGGCACTAATTAAGTGCGACAAGTCTCCCGCTGCCGATTCATATTGCCCCAACTCGTACAAGGCCAGTGCGCGGTTGAGTAGCACCAACGGGTCTGTGGGACGTAATATGGCGGCCCGGTTAAAATCTACCAAAGCAGCTTGAATATCACCCAAGCGGGAGTGCGCCAAAGCCCGGTTGACCCGGGCAGTAAAATAATCTGGCTCTATGAAGAGTGCATCGTTTAGATAATACACAGCCTGCATGTTGCGCCCCATATCCAAATATAGGGCCCCCATGTTGTTATATGGTTCCGCTACCCGGGGATTAGCTTCAATAGCGCGCTGGTAATCCTTCTCGGCGTTTCGACGGTTTTTTTGCCGTTCTTTGGCGTCTTTAACAGGTAGCCGTTCCCACAGCACGCCGCGGTTCATCAGCGCAGCAAAGTTATTTGGGTTATGCTTGATTACGCGCGAATAAATCTCAATTGCCTGGCGAAAATCTCCTTTAGAAGTAGCCAAACGCGCCTTTTTAAACAGGCGGTTCTCGCTACTGCAAGCCGTTAAACATACAGCTACACAGACACAAAAAAACAGTTTCTTCATTTTTCCTCCCGTTGGTGTTTCCAATGAGTTAACAACGAAATTACAAAACAGCACCCACCTAACGTAATAGCCGTATCGGCCACGTTAAAAACGGGCCATACCAAAAAATCCAAAAAATCTACCACGTAGCCTAGTCTGATTCTATCATAAAGGTTCCCCAGTGCGCCGGCCAAAATAAGTACACTGCCCCACTTGGCCCACACCCCTTGCGCACAGATTTCCTTCCAGCTGTGCAACAGATAGCCAATGATACCCAGCATTACAAAAATCAGCAATAAATTGCCGCCTTGCATCATACCAAACGCCGCGCCGGTATTTTCTACATAGTGCAAATGAAAGAACGGCCATACTACCACCGGGCCGTCTACCAAAAAAGTTTGGGCAAGCACTTTGCTGACCCGGTCCAACGTTAACACTGCTACTACCCCCCCGATAATCCCCGGGTTGGCAACGGCCCATGTACGGACGCGGCGCACGGCGTTAGACACGGACTGTTTCATCTTCTGCTACCGTTAACCCTTCGCGCGAGAGGACTTCCTCGCAACGACCGCAAATATCGGTATGTTTATGGCTACCTACGTCCTCTTTCCATTGCCAGCAGCGGGCACATTTGGTCCCTTGAGCGTGGGTCACTTCCACCCCCAACTCTTTTCCGCCTTCGCTAATTTCTACGGCGGACACAATGGCAATTTCCGGCCATAACGCCTGTGTTTCTTGTAAGAACTGCCGGGTAGCCGGATCGGACGTTTTAAAAATAACTTTCGCTTCCAGCGACGAACCAATCACACCCTTTTGGCGCGCTTCTTCCAACGTTTTTTGCACCAAATCGCGCACGCGGCGGATGTGGTTCCATTTTTCCTCCAACTTCACATCCGGCACGAGCGAAGCATTAGCCGGCATATTGGACAAGAAAACACTCTGCGGCAAATCGCGCCCCAAAGCGGTTTTGCGCAATTCCTGCCACGCTTCCTCGGCCGTAAACGACAATACCGGTGCCATCAGTTGCAAGAGTGTGATGACCGTCTCGGCCAACACGGTCTGCGCGCTGCGCCGCGCGGGAGACGAAGCTCCCAACGTATACAGGCGGTCCTTAGAGGCGTCCAACATAAACGAGGATAAATCCAAAATACAAAAATCAGTTAGCGCGCGCATGGCCCGACGGAAATTAAATTCGCTGTATCCGGCATGTACTTCTTCTATCAGCGCGTTTAAACGGCCGAGCATGTACTGATCCATTTCAGCCAGTTCCTTGGCAGGGACCTTGTGCAAGGCCGGGTCGTAATCGGACAAATTACCCAGTGCGTAGCGTACTGTGTTGCGAATTTTTCGGTACGTATCAATCGGGCCGCCTAAAATTTCATCTGAAATACGTACATCGCCCTGGTAATCGCTAAACGACACCCACAAGCGCAAAATATCGGCCCCGTATTTATTGATAACGTCCTCGGGGTCTACCGCGTTGCCCAGCGATTTGTGCATCGGACGGCCTTGACCGTCGAGCACCATACCGTGTGTTAAAATGGTTTTAAAGGGAGCTGTACTTTCCAGCGTATAAGACGGAATATACGAACTTTGGAACCAGCCGCGGTGCTGGTCGGACCCTTCGGAATAGACATCGGCCGGGAAGTCAAGCCCGCGGTCTTTCAAAACAGCGGCCCACGAAACGCCGGAATCTAACCACACATCCAAAATATCGGTTTCTTTTCTAAACTCGTGGCTGCCGCATTCGCAGGTGTAATTTTCCGGCATGAGTTTTTCTACCGGATCGGTAAACCAAAAATCGGAACCCTCTTTCATGGCGCGCGCTTTGATAAATTCAAACAGCTCGTGGTTTACTTGCGGTTTGCCGCACTTTTTGCAGTACAATACCGCTACAGGTGTACCCCAAAACCGCTGACGCGACAGACACCAATCGGGCCGCAGACCAATCATGGAACGCATCCGTTCCTGCCCACCGGCTGGGTAAAATTTGACGTTCTGCAAATTATCCATTAACTTTTGGCGCAGGCCGTCCTTGTCGATGGACATAAACCACTGCTCCGTGGCGCGGAAAATAATCGGGTTATGGCAACGCCAGCAATGCGGATAGCTGTGCACAATTTCCTGCTCTTTGATAAGCGCGCCCAGTTCATCTAATTTTTTAACCATTAAGGGGTTAGCCTTGAAAACGTGCATCCCCTCAAACACGCCCGCGTCTTTGGTATAACACCCTTTTTCATCCACCGGGCAGACGGTATCCAAGTGCCATTGCTTACCGGCCTGGGCGTCTTCTTCCCCGTGGCCGGGCGCAATATGCACCACACCGACCCCGGCATCCATGGTTACAAAGTCTGTCCAAATAACGGGATTTTCTTTATGAGAAAGCGGGTGATAGTATTTCATACCCACCAGTTTCCCGCCGGAGACTTTGCCGGCTTGCGTGCAATCCAGGCCCGTGTTTTTCAAAAATTCTTCAGCCAGTTTTTCCGCTACAATGTAGTATTCACCGGTTTTGCCGTCTTTCAAAATAGCGTAATCTTCCGTATTAGATACAGCGGCGGCGACGTTGGCGGGAATCGTCCAGGGGGTGGTGGTCCACACCGCTAGATTAACAGGCTTTGTATAGTCCAAATCGCCCAGTACTTTTTTATCAAATTGAGCCAGTTTAAAACGCAGGTAAATGGACGGGGAAGACACATCTTTGTACTCCGTTTCCGCGTCGGCGAGGGCCGTTTCGCAATGTGGGCACCAGGTAATGGTCTTTTGGCCTTTATAGACGTAGCCCTTTTCAATAAGGTCCAAAAACGCGCCGACCGTAATACCTTCATAACGCGGGGACATAGTCAAATACGGGTGATCCCAATCGGCCTGCACACCCAAACGTTTAAAACCTTGGCGTTGTAAATCAATAAATTTAGCGGCAAATTCACGCGCGCGCTTGCGGAAAGCGGGCACGTCGGTAATGTGTTTTTTATCTTGTTTGAGTTCTTTTAAGAGAGCTTGCTCAATGGGCAGGCCGTGGCAATCCCACCCGGGCACGTACGGCGTGTAATGCCCGGTCATGGCGCGGGATTTTAAGATGATATCCTTAATGGTTTTGTCCAGCGCGTGGCCGATGTGGATTTTCCCGTTGGCGTACGGCGGCCCGTCGTGCAATACAAAGTGTTTGCCCTGCTCGTTTTTTTTGAGCATAGCTTCATAGAGGTTAATGGACTTCCAAAAATCTAAAATTTTCGGTTCTTTTTGTGCGAGGCCCGCCCGCATCGGAAAATCCGTCTTGGGAAGTAAAACGGTGTGCGAATATTTGTTTTTTGCCATGGTTGAAAACTCCAAAATTAAGGATATTTTATATTATATAAAATTGGAGCCTGGCAGGGCGAGCAGAAAAGTTCCTTGTTACCACGTCCAAGATTCCCAATCTAAAAAATCACTGTGGCGACGCGCGCCGGCCGCATGGCATAATTTGCGACCCTGCACGGCATTTTCATCCAAGAAATCGCATAATTCAACCAGTTTATTTTCTTGTGGCATCCACACGACCCGATACATGGCAGGTAGCAGATCATTGGAGGATATGAACACGACAAACGGTCCGGCGTTTACAATTTGAATTTTGTCGTATTGGGCTGTAATGTACCCGGTAGAGGTTTCGCCATCGGCGTTGCCGAAAGGATAAGGCGCCGGAGGGTAAGGGTGGGCAATCCCTTCGCGGTCTATGATTGACTCAGGCCTGGGCGGCAGTTGGATATCCAAGGCCTCCAAATCCAACGTAATACCTCCCTGGGCCAAATAATAGCGCTGGTATGCTTGTACCAATTTGCGTGTTATGTTTTGCAGGCGCATATAATGCACACGCGCCACGGCCACTTTGTATTGAGGCACCGCCACGGCGACCAAAATAGCCACTATACATACCACCACCAACGATTCCAGCAGGGTAAAACCGCTGCCCCATTTGTTGCTCATATTCTTTCCCCCGCGTTTTTGTGCAGGTAGGCGTGTAATTTATCTAATGTCTCGCGGCTGACGGCGTGTTCCATTTTGCACGCATCCATATCCGCCGTTTTGGGGGTTACCCCTAACACTTGGGTTAAAAAGCGGCTTAACAGCAAGTGACGTTTTTTAACATCTTCCGCCGCCCGGCGGCCTTTGGCGGTAAGCACTATACCGCTATACGGCTCATGCGTCACGTATCCGGCTTGCGCCAGGGCCTTCATCGCGCCGGTCACGCTGGGGGTTTTAACACCCAGCATATTGCGGATGTCGCTCACACGCGCCACACCTTTTTCGTCCGCACAAAACGAGGCGGCTTCCAAATAGTCTTCCATATTGGCGGATAATTTCATTAGTTAGGAGCTCCTAAAATAGATTTTCTATAGTGTAACATATTTTCCGCCGTTTGCGCGGCGGGCTTGTGTGCGCGGCAAAATTAAAATAGTATAATAGATACAGTTGTTATCACGAACGAAGGAGCGTGTCATGAATATCCGCACATATACGGCAGAATTTTTAGAAAAACAAATCCAAAAGGACCCCGCCCAAAAAGTATTTCACCAAGCGGTGGCCGAAGTAGTGGGCACCTTAAACCCGGTGCTGGAACAAAACCCTGTCTACATTAAAGAAAAAATTTTAGAGCGGTTAGTAGAGCCGGAACGCATCATCAGCTTCCGCGTACCGTGGCAGGATGATAAAGGTGAAATTCACGTCAACCGCGGTTTTCGCGTACAATTTAACAGCGCGATTGGGCCGTACAAAGGAGGAATTCGGTTCCACACGTCGGTTACGCAAGATTCGCTTAAATTTTTGGCTTTTGAACAAACTTTCAAAAACAGCTTAACCACCCTGCCTTTGGGCGGCGGAAAAGGCGGCAGTGATTTTGACGCCCGCGGCAAGTCCGATAGCGAAGTTATGCGTTTTTGCCACTCGTTTATGAACGAACTCTACCGCCACATCGGCTATCACACCGATGTCCCGGCTGGGGACCTGGGATGCGGCGCGCGCGAAATTGGCTACATGTATGGCCAATACAAAAAACTGACCAACGTTTTTACAGGCACGTTTACCGGCAAAAAACCCAACTGGGGTGGAAGTCTGCTGCGCCCGGAAGCCACGGGCTACGGCGTAGCGTATTTCACGCAAAACATGCTGGCCACTAAAAACGACAGCGTCAAAGGCAAAACGTGCATTATTTCCGGCACCGGTAACGTGGGCGTACACGCCATTGAAAAACTAACGGAACTGGGCGGGAAAGTCGTCGGATTTATGGATTACGACGGCAGCGTGTACGATAAAGACGGCGTTAATGCCGAAAAACTCGCCTTCTTAAAGGACCTGGTATTTGTCCGCCGCGGTAGCTTGAAGGAATATGTAAAAAAATTCCCGCAAGCGCAGTTCCGCCCCGGCAAACGCACCTGGGATATTCCGTGTGACATTGCTTGCCCGACCGCATGCGAAAACGAATTAGACGGCAACGATGCCAAGATGCTACTTAAAAACGGATGCAAATGCGTGTGCGAAGGCTCCAACATGCCTTGCACGCCCGAAGCCATTGAGGCGTTCCAAGCTGCCGGAATTTTGTACTCCCCCGGCAAGGCCTCTAACGCCGGCGGAGTAGCGGTATCCGGATTGGAAATGACGCAGGACTCCATGCGTGTGTACTGGACACGCGAAGAAGTGGACCAATACCTCCACCGCATTATGAACAGCATTCACGAAAGCTGCTTGCAAGCGGCTGAGATGTACGGCCTAAAAGGCAACTACATGGCCGGTGCAAACATCGCCGGGTTTAAGAAAGTGGCTGATGCCATGCTGGACCAAGGGTTAGTGTAAGTGTTGGCTAGCTAAAAGATTAGATACAAAAAACCCCCGCTACAAACTGCGGGGGTTTTTTACGCGCCGAGGGAATTATAATTTATAGACGGTACAAGAACCGATTGAACAACCCGTGGAGTTCCGCAAGAAGGATCCGCCCATGCTCTTACACACTTGATTCGCTACCGTATCGTTTCGTTTGGCATGACATTCTCGGAGATTAGTAAGACCATTATATACTTCCTGTTGTTGTGTATTATAAAAAACTAACGTATTTGTATTTGATTTATTTTGGGCATAAGAATAAATAGCACCGATTATTATATTCCATCCCCCCCGCGATTTGATATAAGCATATGATATTATCCTACCAGGCACCTCAAGATGTAACTCATCAAACCCGGTAGCATATTGGCCGTTGGCCAGATAATACCGTTCTTGTGCCTCTTTTACACTTTTTAATATCGTTATTGCCTCGGTGGCGCGTGCTTTTTCCACGGCCACTTTGTACTGCGGTAGTGCAATCGCTGCCAAAATACCAATAATCAACACAACGACCAACAACTCAATGAGCGTAAACGCTTTGACGTCTAAATGACCCAACAAACTACTTTTCTTTTTCATATATATCCCCTCGCGCAGGTTTATAATCGCATGGTATCAAAAAAAAAAACGATGTCAAGCCCTTTTCATTATGCCGACGAAAAACCGCCAACCAAAACCTTAAAAATGATAAAATATATATATGATTTCCCCCTTTACCATTACTGCCAAAGATCCGTCGTGCAAAGCGCGTACGGGCGTGTTATACACGCGCCACGGTGCGGTGCATACGCCGGTATTTATGCCGGTAGCCACGCAAGCGTGCGTCAAGGCGCTTACAGATGAAGACCTAAAAAACGCCGGAGCGGAGTGTTTGCTCTCCAATACCTATCACTTATATCTGCGCCCGACGACAAAAATTCTGCAACAAATGGGCGGTATCCATAAATTTATGCACTGGGGCGGCAGCGTGCTGACCGATTCGGGCGGGTTTCAAGTGTATAGTTTGTCCAAATTCCGCAAAATTAAAGAGGAAGGCGTAACGTTTCAATCGCACCACGACGGCAGTAAACATTTATTCACGCCGGAAAATGTAATTCAATTTGAAAGTGAAATCGGCTCGGACATTTGGACCATGTTGGACGTATGCATCCACGCTAAAGACCCGTCCAAACACGACGCGCGCGAAGCGTTAAACATCACGAAACGCTGGGCCGAACGTGCCGCGCGCGCATACGAAAAAACCGTGCCCGCCCAACAAATTACGCAACAGGCAGACGGCAGTTTTACCGTCGGTAACTCGCTTTTATTTGGTATTATTCAAGGGGCTATCTTCCCCGATTTACGTAAAGAGGCAGCCTTGCACATGGCGTCGTTACCGACGCACGGCTATTGCATTGGCGGGCTGTCTTTAGGGGAAACGCTAGAACAAATGAACGCAGCCGTTAGCGCCGTAACGGAACATCTACCCGATGGAAAACCGCGCTATTTCATGGGGCTTGGCACGCCGGTGGAAATGCTGAACGCCATTGAACGCGGCGTAGATATGTTTGATTGTGTATGGCCCACGCGCGTAGCCCGCAACGGTATGGCGATGACAAGTACCGGGCGCGTGAACATCAAAAACGCCGAGTACCGCACCCAAGATATCCCGTTGGACCCGGAGTGCGATTGCTACACCTGCCGCCGCTATTCGCGCGCGTACCTGTGCCACTTGTACCGCTCGGCCGAGCTTACCAGCCACCGGCTGATGAGCATTCACAACATCCGCTTTTTAATTCGCCTCATGGAACGCGCGCGCGAAGCCATTAAAAACGGCACGTTCTTATCCTTCAAAGAAGAAGTGATTCGGAAATACCAAGGGTTTAAGTAAATGTATTTCTAATAACAACGGCACGGAACATCATCGTTGCAATAGTTGTGCCAGGTTTTGGTTTCCTTAACTTGTTGACATAACGAATCCCCCGCGAAATTATCGTCCCAATAAGAACAACACTGTATTTTATCCGTCCCATACATACGTTGCAAGGCCACATGTGGTTTTTTTAACTGACAG
This sequence comes from Elusimicrobiaceae bacterium, assembly GCA_024405075.1. Taxonomy (GTDB): domain Bacteria; phylum Elusimicrobiota; class Elusimicrobia; order Elusimicrobiales; family Elusimicrobiaceae; genus Avelusimicrobium. The sequence goes on from JAKSPG010000022.1 coordinate 12,025, forward strand.
CCAATGCGCGGACTGGATGAAGCATTGGAATCTCCCAACGTGCAAAATGCTTGTCCCATTAAGAAGCGCTGTGTGCCGGAAGATTCATAGGAAATTGGCAATTCATCCACGTGTTCTGCGTAAACACCGTTAGCCAAATAATACACTTTTTGTGCATCCGCTATAGCTTTGGTAGCCGTAACAAGTTGCATCGCCTTTGATTTTTCCACCGCCTTTTGATACTGCGGCAAGGCCACCGCGGCTAAAATGCCGATAATCAACACAACTACCAATAATTCAATTAATGTAAATGCTTTTGCATCCAAACGGCTTGTAAAACTCTTTTTCTTTTCCATACATATCCCCCCCTCATACATGGGCTTATATGCAAAATGTAGCAAAAAAAAA
>JAKSPG010000220.1 GCA_024405075.1 Elusimicrobiaceae bacterium
CATAGTGATCTCCCTTTTGACCCACACTTTATTAGCGTTTTTTTTTTTGATATGTCAAGCAAATTTAGCAGGATAGGGAAAATAGGATGCTCATACTACGTCAAAAACGGGGTTTGTGCCCGTTTTCCGCGCGTGTGACCTTTGCAAAGCAAAAGTAGAGTTTGTTATCATATAGTAAAGGACCCTTATATGAAGAAAATAATTTATGTATTTATTTCAGCCGTTGCTTTGTTAATGTCCGCTACCGGGCTGGGTGTAGCGTCCTCCTCTTTTGTAGTCAATCCGGAGGATGACGGTGCCACCGTTACTGCGTATTTGTTTTTGTCAGACATGTGCCCCTGGTGCCGTAAGCTAAAACAAGAGGGTTTTGCGGCTAAATTTAAGAAAAAATACGCCGGGAAAGTTGTGTTAAAAGAATACGAAATTCACACGGCTCAAGGTCGCCAGCAGTTTAGCCGAATGACCCAAAAATACAATTTAAGCGGCGGGGTGCCGGTGCTGATTGTCGGGGATACGGTGTTGCCGGGCTATTCGCAAAACATGTTGGAGCGCGCCGGGCAAGCTATGGAGAAAGAACGCAAGAAAAAACGCCCGTCCAAAAAATCTTCTAAAAAAGAAAGCAACCTACCTGTCGTTATGGGTATTACTATGATGGAAGACTTGCAAGGCGTTGCTCCGGCCGAAGACTTGGAAAAAATGAAAAAGTATTTGGAACGGATACAGGACGAAAACGGGGAAACGCTCAATTCCATGAACAACCTTTTCAGCCCGGCGGTGTGCAATCAGGCTATGTCCATTGTGAATACGCACGAACATAAATTAAAAGATTTGGCTGCCAAAAGCTCCAGTTACGCTGCGTTTGAAAAATCCGCCGCAACCATTACGGCCAAACAGCAAACGCAACTCAACGAATTGATGCGCAAAAACGCCAAGTCCATGCGCCGCTAGGGCAAGGCATACGTGTCAAAAGTAAAATTGCCCACACGCTCCGGGGTTTGTATCCCGTGCATGATTTGTTTACAATAAGAGCCGGCCGGCTCCTCAAATTCAGCCCCACCGCTCATAGAAACACGTTCCACGCAGTAGATGGTGTTTGCATGGGGGTGGTTGGGTATCAGTATCATCATAAACCCGGCTCCCTTGTATTTACCGTTTATCCTTCCCATCAAAAGTGTGCCGCTGGAATCATTGTTTTGCCTGTACAATTCTAAAGACCATTCTGCATTGGAACGGGTATCTCTGATGTGGCTTGCTGTAGTCCACAGCTCGTTGCCTGTCCAGGGGATATCCAAACTTAAATCATCAAAACTGGTAAATACTGTATCGTTGGCTAAAGTATATTCTTCGGCGGCCAGGCCAACAGATTTAATCAAGGTAAGTGCTTGCGCGGCTTTGCTCTTTTCCACCACCTTTTGGTATTGCGGCAGGGCTACGGCGGCCAATATGCCAATAATCAAAATAACTACCAATAATTCAATGAGTGTAAATGCTTTTTTGCTTTTCATTTTCTTGTGAATGGCCTTGATCCCTCTCTTCTATAC
>JAKSPG010000221.1 GCA_024405075.1 Elusimicrobiaceae bacterium
GTTTAAAGGGCTAAAAACAAAGGCCAACAAGCGCAGTAAGGAGAAGACAATAAAAAAACGCAAAACGGGCGGCTTATTTAAGCCGCCCGTTTAGTGCCTGATAAGGATGGATCGTAGAACTATTTTTCTTCTTTTCTAAATAAATCGCGTAAAAATTCTTCAGCTAAACTTTTGCTTCCAAGCCCTACACCAATGGCAAACGCTAACCCCAAAGACGCGAGTACAATTACCACGATGTTATTGACGAGCTGGGTAGCAATTCCCAGATTTTCCACCGCCACGAGCGCACCGAAAAATACGATAAACGCATTGACGGCTTTGGCGATAAATACGCCGCCTTTTAGGTTGTTGGCGCGGGAAGAATTTTCAATAATGTTTCCCATCAGCTTGCCAAAAAGCATGCCGGCAAATAAAATCAGCACCGACACAAAAAGCGTCGGAATGAAGGTTAAAAACTGGGTAAATAAATCCCGGATGACCGACAAATGCAGCGTGTCCGCCGCCAGCACAATGGCGTAAAAAATTACTGCCCAGGCCAATACAAACGCAATAATATAGGTGGGGGATTTGCCCAGCCCGAAACGTACGCATAACTCGTTGATACCGCGCTTGGAGGTTTTTTCATCAAAGGCAATTTTGTTTAACAGCTTTTTAACAAATGAGCTTACCCAGCGCGAGATATACAACCCCAGCACCATAATCAGCACCGCAACCAACAGTGCGACCAATACTTTTACACTTTGTTGTCCCAGTTGCAAAAGCTGGGAGCTTATGTTTTGCGAAATCTGTTCCAATGTTTCCATAGAACCTCCTTTTCCAAATTGTAGCAAATCGCGGGCCGATTTATTTGTAAAATAAAAAAGTATGAGTGCGTCTACCCAAATTCAATACCTAAAAGGCATCGGGCCCGCGAAGGCAAAACTATTTGACCGGCTGGAAATTAAGACGGTGGAAGATTTGTTGCACTATTACCCGCGTACGTACCAGGACCGCCGCCTGGGTATGCCCCCTAACGAATATAATTCAGATTCGCTCGTCGTTTTTAAAGGCCGCGTGTTGCGCACGCAGGTAATTCCGGCGCGTAGCGTGCTTATTTTTAAAGCATTTTTGGAAGACGAAAAAGGCAACCAAATTGAGTGCACGTGGTTTAAAAAACGGATGTTCCGGGCGATGCGGTTTGACCCCTTTGGGCAACTTAAAAAAGATTTTCACCTCAATAACGAAGTATGGGTAGTCGGTCGGCGCGAGAATAAAAATAATTTTTTCGGCAACAAAATTACCGTGGAGGAGGCCTACCCGGCCGGGGACGCGTTAACAGCTTTGCACGCCGGGCGGTTGACGCCCATTTACGCGCTGACGGAAGGACTGACTAACAAGCAATTCCGTCTTTTTGTGCACGAAGCGTTGCAGACAGCATCGCTGGCCGCAGAGCCGGAAATTTTGCCGCCCGCGCTACTTACTAAACGCAAACTGTTAAGTGCGCCGCAAGCGTTAAAGTCGGTACACTTTCCTAACTCGTTAGCGGAACTAGAAAGCGC
>JAKSPG010000222.1 GCA_024405075.1 Elusimicrobiaceae bacterium
CCGCAAATCACCCAATTAAGAAAACCCCTCTGGAGGACCCCACCCCATACACCAAAAAAAAAAGCAACCAACATTATCGTTTTTTTTTTTGATAAAACAAGAAAAAATTGCCGGTCCGTCGTAAATACGCCGTTATTTAAGGACCCTAAAATGCCCTTGTAGTTCTTTTTTTGAGTTTTTATCCGCCCGATAGCGGGTTGTTAAAAAGCGTTAAAACAGGTAAAAATTTTGCATGTTTGAGCGGAGCGAGTTTGCAAAATTTTCCTGTTTTAACTGCTTTTTACAAGCGTGGGCGGCGGGCTTTTGATAGCTTTTCTCCCGTCAGAAAAGCGGAAAAAGCTTGACTTTGTTTTTTTTTTTTTTATAGTTTGCCTATAGCCCGTTAGAGGGGGGATACTTATGCAAAATAAAAGCTATTTGTTGGGCCGTTTAGACACGAAAGCATTTACGTTAATTGAGTTATTGGTAGTCGTTTTGATTATCGGCATATTAGCGGCGGTAGCTCTGCCGCAATATCAAAAAGCGGTAGAGAAAAGTAAAGCTGTGCAGGCACTTACTTTGTTAAAATCGCTTGCCCAAGCGCAGGAAAATTATTACTTGGCCAACGGCTCTTATGCGCAATCGTTTGATGAACTGCCGGTGGAAATTCCCTGGACAGGGAATGAAAAATGGATACAAGGACCAGACACAGATACCCGCTCTAATCAAGATTGGTCTCTTCAAATTTACACAGCTACAGCTAGTAATGGGGAAAAAGATTCTGCCATCTATTTAGGTAGATTGACGGGGCGTTATAGAGGGGCTGGTTTTGTATATTTCGTGCATTCATCAAGCTATACGACTTCCAAAATCTTATGCGGGGAACGGCGCTACAATGGTATCACTTACGAGGGGACGAAAGGTGGTTATTGCGAAAAAATTTTTAAGGCCACTCCTACCGTACATGGGTCTTATTTGCGTATGTATATATTGCCGTAAGTAGCTATCCTTTCAAAAAACTTTTTCCAAACGGAAGTGACGGTAAATGGAAATAATCGGCAAGTGTCTGCCCCAAATCGGCATACGTTTCCCGCCCGCCGATAAACTGCGGTTTCACGCCCGGGCCAAACAGGATAACCGGCACGTGTTCGCGTGTGTGGTCCGTTCCTTGATACGTCGGGTCGCACCCGTGGTCAGCCGTGATAAAAGCGATGTCGCCCGCTTTCATTTGCGCGGCCAGTTCCGGTAGGCGCGTGTCAAAATATTCTAACCCTTTGGCATATCCTTCTACATCGCGGCGGTGGCCCCAGGTCATGTCAAAATCCACAAAGTTCGTAAACACCAAACTAAAGTCCGGTGCGGCGGCGGCTTCGCGCAAGGTTACGTCCCACAGTTCTTCCAGGCCCGATGCTTTTACCGCTTTGGTAATACCTTGCGTGGCAAAAATATCATTAATCTTTCCGACGGAAATTACTTGTCCTCCCGCATTTTTGATAGCGTCTAACACCGTGGGCAGAGGGGGAGTGACAGAATAATCGTGACGGTTTTTGG
>JAKSPG010000223.1 GCA_024405075.1 Elusimicrobiaceae bacterium
TGTGAGCCGACTCCACATGCAAGGTTTCTATAGGTAGCGACGTCAGCCACGCGCCGATTTCGTTAATCTGCCGCGTTACTTCCTGCCATTTTTTGACAGGGTCTTTTTCGTTTAAAAAACAGGCACGCGCGACTTGGTTGGCATATTCCTTGGGGGTTAGTCCGGCGCGTTTGGCCAGCTCATCCGTCGGGTAATTACAAAGCGTCCAGGAAAACAATCCTTTTTGCTCGCGCACGTCCAAAATTTCGCGTAGCGGCTTGTGCGCCACGGCCGTTTGGGCGATGCGGGCCGGATCCACTGTTTTAAGGTGGGTTAAATCTTGCGGGGCACGTAAGGCAATGAGGCCATTAATACCGCCTTGAAATTCTTTTTCGCCGGGGGTGATAAAGGTCAGTTGTTTCTTATCGGCTTTTGTATAAAAATCTTTCGCAAACTCTTCCGGCAAATTAAAGCGCAACACGGGTTGCAGGTGTTTGTCCAACAGCAGGTTATAAATTTCCCGTGCCAGTGGCAACGCGCCGATATCACTTCGCAACAGCACCGTTTCGTACGGTTTTACTTTTCCGTTACGCCGCGCGGCGCACAAAGCCCACACCATTACCTGGGCGTATTTTTCCAATTGTTTTTTTGTCAGTAGCATTTTTTCTCCCCCTTTTACTCTTATAATGTTATAATACAAAATAAAGAAAATCGAGTGAAAGCGTATGAAAAAAATATTTCTCTTATTTGTGCTGGTCTGTCCGTTTATTCCCGTTTGGGCCGACGTATCCCCCAAGCCGGAAATGGAGTTTTCGTTTATTTATAACACTGATAAAAAACCGCTGATTAACCCCACCTACAGCGAACAAATCCAATGTAGCGATAACCAATGTTTGGAAAGTAAGCCGCTGGGGCATTATGGCTTGCAAAAGCTGTATTGCTCGTCGGGTAGCTGTTTGGCCGTGGCGTATGAATTTGCCGACTACCAAAAACTAGTAATTGCATTTGAAGACGGTACCCGGCGCACCAGCAACATTTTCCCCTCTGCACATAAATTGCGCTCGCGCTTTAACGTATATGTGAATGAAGACAGTCTATGGGTAGAGCCCTCGGACGTTATCCCGAATTTAGGCGTTTGGGCCCGCACGGACGCACTATTTTCGCTTTTGATTATTTTAATTTTGGAATTATTAGCCGCCATTGCGTACCTCATTTATACGCAAAAAAGTTTCACCATTTTGTACAGTGTGGCGGTAGCCAATGTAGTAACGACGGGCCTTTCGTGGGTACTATTGTTGTGGTACTCGTCGGATACGGCACTGCTGTGGTTGTTTGCTACGCTGGCCGAAACGCTACTCATCCGCGTGATGAATTTGAAAAAGATCTCGCTCAAAGACTCTTTTGTATTAAGCGTTGCCATGAACGTAACCAGCTATTCCATTGGCATGATTGTGTCGTTCTGGCTAGCCGAACTGATTTTTTAACCCTTTAACCAGTGTTCTTGTATATATTGCCAAAACGGTTCTACAGCAATATCCACTATATATCCA
>JAKSPG010000224.1 GCA_024405075.1 Elusimicrobiaceae bacterium
GCCGATATATATAATGTAAGAGAGGATAGCCGGAACACGCAAAGAAATGTGCAAAGTTTGCAAGTGGCAAAAAGTGGCGTAAGAACGGCAAAAAGTGGCGATAACCGGGGGGCATTTTGAAAAGTTTTGGCGGCCGACGTGCCCCGAAGGGGCATCAGTTATCACATCTCACTCTCGGCCAATTTCTCACCCACCACCCCCTCTCCCTCAAATTTCCCCATCTAATTTCGTCCCAAAAACTGCACCTTTCACCCACGCTGCGCGCCCTCAAATCCCGACCACCTCCAGTCCCTCTGATCGCAAACAACCAGCCCCAAACCGCTCATTTCCAACCTAAACCATCCAAACTTTTTTACCATGACTTATCGTTATATCGACAAAATAAAGGTTTACAATTTGTGTATTTTCTTTCAATTTAGTTTACAATTTATAAAAAATAACTTAATAAAATAAAGCAAAACCACGTTAAAACATTAAAAAATAAAGCAGCGCCCTGTGGGACTAAAATCTTTTACAAATGTAAAACAACAAATCAACGCTGTATCGTTATTCGACCATTCGCGCCCCAGATCCGCTCCGCATATGTATAGCCAAGAAGCTATGGGCCTTGCCGATAATATGTGCCGCCCGGCTATGGCCAAGCAAGATCAGCCCGCCCACTACTCCTAGAGAAGCACCGCGCCGCCTACATTATTTATAAGGGCGACCCGCCAGCCAACCGCGCCCACTAGTTCGCACCAGACAAGTTTCTCTTTGATTTAACAGGGGGGTGCACGGGGGGATGTGCCCCCGCGTGTATGCTGTTCCACCTACAATTCGCCCGCCCACCCAGATCTTTCGCAAGACAATTCCGCGAAGCAAACAATTTTTTGTGTGAGCGACATTGCACTGGTTGCCATTTATGGAATGAAGTGCTATAATAGTAGTACAACGAGGGGGCAGTCGGCCGGCCATTTTCAGCGCCAACGAGTCCGCCCCACAAATCCCACCATTGTGTAACTAACGAACCGGAGGATCTATCATGAAGTTTACGAACAACCAGTCCGCACAAGCAGCCGCACAGGCCATTGATATGCGGGGCGAATTCCTGTCCCAGCGAGAGGTAAGCCGGAACGCCGGCGAACTGCGCGCCCTGCTGATCGACATGGGCCTCCAAGTTGCGCCCACCAAGGAGGCTGCGCCGCGCACTGATTCAGAGTTCAAGACCAACGGAGCGCGCAAAGCAACGGCGGCCGAACCACTGCGCAATCATGAAGACTTCCAGCGGCTGGCAACCTATTTGCGGAACAAGGGGCGTTATGGCCGGCGCAACTATATGCTGCTGGTGCTGGGCGTAACGCTTGGGCTGCGCTGCGGAGACTTACTGCGGCTGCGGGTGGGCGACGTTTACAGCTGCGACACAAAGAGGGTGCGGGCGGCAGTTACCTTGATTGAAGAAAAGACCAACAAGCGGACCCGCAACGTGATTACTCCGGCGGCGGCAGCTGCGATTGCCGACTATATTGCCGGGGCGAAAGAGGTGCGCGA